>CAMAUY010000090.1 GCA_945861565.1 Akkermansia muciniphila | reverse complement strand
GTTGTCGGAGACGGTAGCGGACGCCGCGCTGCGGCGTCCCCGCGCCGTTCAGGCGCATCACGAACCGCGCAGCGGCCCTGTCCGCCGGCTGGACGCGGGCGGGGTTGTCGCAGCGCGACAACCTCTACCGACAACATCGGGATGCACGGGTCGCGGATGGGTGTAAGAAACGGGTGTAAGCTCCCATTCCCCTTGGCTTTGCTTTGCTTCCCGTCGTCGGGTCGGCCAGAGTTGCAGGTATGCCTGAACTGGCCGAGGTGGAATACTATCGTCGCCGTTGGAATCCCGGCCTCAGAAAGGTAGTTCGGTCCGTGCACTTGAATTCTAAGGCCCGCGTCGGACGTGGTCTCGTCGTTGCAACCCTCGACCGCGCGTTGGTCGGAACCAGGCTCGAAGCGTCTTTCGCCGCCGCCAAGCAGATGGCGTTTCGATTCCAGGGCGGGGCTTGGGTCGGTGTCCATCTTGGGATGGCGGGCCGGCTGGAGTGCGGGGACGCGAAGCGCGCAGCGACGGCCCATGATCACTTTGTGCTCGCGATGAGCGGCGGCAAGGAATTGATCTTTGTGGATCCGCGGCAGTTTGGGCGGGTCCTCTTTTGGCAGGGCGACGGCCGGCCGCCTTGGTGGGAAAAAATCCCACCGCCGGTATTGTCGGAGGCCTTTACGCTCGGGGTGATGGAGGCGTTTCTCCGCCGCCGTGCCCGGGTGCCGATTAAGGCCGTCCTCCTCATGCAGGAGCGGTTTCCTGGGATTGGGAACTGGATGGCGGATGAAGTGCTTTGGCGGGCGGGTTTTCATCCGAAGGCGAAGTCCGGAAGTTTTGGGCCGAAGGCGGTGCGGACGCTGCACGCATCGCTCCGCGAAGTCTGCGCTGATGCGATGGAGGTCATTGCTGAAACGGGGTCTGATCCGCCTGATTCTTGGCTTTTTAATCACCGCTGGAGAGATGGCGGCCAATGCCCACGTTCCCAGAGACCCTTAGTGCGTGAGAAGGTCGGGGGACGGACGACCTGTTGGTCCCCCGCACGACAGAAGCTCGGTACTGAACGACAATGACCGTTCCGCGGGCGACGCGAACGGGGCAGCTCAGTGCGCCGGACAATTCGATTGTTCATCGTGAGCGCGGTTCGGTCTTGCAGCGGCAGGGTTAGTGCATGTTCCGTAAAGGCATGTCACCCGCACCGGACTTCACGACCCCACCGGCGACGCTGACTTCGACCGAGGAACGGTTCGAGGCCTTGCGCCGCCAGGTTGGATTCTATGGTGCACCCCTCACTCTGGCCGGGTTGTGGTTTGCGCCGATTCCGGGACTGGCAGAAACTCCACGGCACTTGTTTGCGATCGTTGGAATGGCGTTGGTGCTTTGGATGACGGAGGCCATCCCCCTGGCAGCCACGGCATTGCTGGCACCCGCCCTGTGCGTGGTGGCTGGCTTGGGGAGTTCCCGAGACGTGTTCAAACCGTTTGCTGATCCGGTGATCTTCCTCTTCATCGGCAGCTTTATGCTGGGCGAGGCCATGCTGAAACATGGCCTTAACCGGCGCTTTGCTTTCGGGATTCTGAAACTGCCTTGGGTCGGTACCAGCCCTTTCCGACTCTACGTCGCGTTCGCCGGGATCACGGCCCTGATTTCGATGTGGGTCTCCAACGCCGCCACCACTGCCATGATGCTCCCGATCGGACTTTCCATTCTGGCTGAAATCGGAGCGCGCCAGGGACTCCGGGACTTCCGATCTTCGACCTTTGCCTCGGGCCTGGTGCTCATCACCGCGTTTGCGGCCAGCGTTGGAGGGATGGCCACACCGATCGGCACCCCTCCCAATTTAATCGGGATCGGAGCGATTGAACGGCTACTCGGCGTCAAGGTGACCTTCTTTGCCTGGATGAAGATCGGCCTGCCAACCACTCTGATTTTGACTGCGTTCTTGGTTTGGCGGTTCAACCGAACCTGCCCGCCGCCTGCTGGCTCCCTCGAGGGCAACCGAGAGTGGCTGTGTGCGGAGGGCCTGCAGCTCGGACCCTGGACGCGGGGACAAAAGAACGTCGTGTCGGTCTTTGCGATCGCGGTGGCGGCTTGGATTGTTCCCGGGCTGATTGCTGCCCTCGCTCCGGGCGGGGCCGCGTCCCCGGCCTATCTCTGGACCTCCTCCAGGCTGCCCGAAAGCATTGTTGGACTTCTAGCTGCCTCCCTGCTCTTCATCCTTCGAGTGGGCGACGGATTTTCTGAAGGCACACTGGAGTGGAAAGACGCCTCGCGAATTGATTGGGGCACCATCCTTCTCTTTGCCGGCGGGATGGCCCTGGGTGAATTGATGTTCTCGACGGGTCTGGCCCGATGGATCGGTGGCGGACTTGGCGAGCTTTTCCATGCCAAGACGGTCTTCGGTCTCACGCTTCTTTTCACGGTGGTCGGGGTTTTGGTGAGCGAGATGACCACCAACACCGCCTCGGCCACGATGATCGTACCGATTGCCATCGCGGTGGCCCAGGAAACTGGACTGGATCCAATCAAGCCAGCACTCGCTGCCTGTCTGGGATGCTCGATGGGATTCCTTCTTCCGGTTTCTACCGGCCCCAATGCCATGGCCTACGGAACCGGCTGCGTGCCGATTCGAACCATGATGCGACAGGGCCTTTGGCTGGATGCAGCCGGAGTTGTGGTGATTGTAACCATGGTCACACTGCTGGGGTGATAGTACCGGACAGAGTCCTCCGCTGGGAAATTGCCGGGGGGAAGAACCGCAGATTCACACGGATTGACGCGGATAAGGGATAAGGGATAAGGGGAAGCCGTTGCCTCTCACCTTCTGAGTGAGCGCCCGGAATCAGCGTTGATCGGCGTTCATCCGCGGTTCCAACTCCGGTTCATTGGATTACTGGAATATCCCGGCAGAGGGCCTGGTCAAAACGTCCCCGGACAACGTTCGTCACCTAGTCAATTTCCAAGCCCCTCGACGTCTGCTTGCCAATCTATCTCCTTGCGCTGCCCGCTCAGGCTCCCTTCCATCGCTCCACTGACGTGAAACACAATCCTACGCTGACAAGGGAGCGGGCTCCAAGAGTGCCGCGCATTTTCCAAGTCCATTCCTCGTGGGGCGCGCTTCGATGGACGGTCGCGTTTGCGATCGTTTTGTTGGTAGCAGCGCTTCCTCCCGTAACCGTCCGCGGGGCGGAGACCGCCATCCATGATCGGGTTCCCCTTTGGAGCAGCGTTGCGCCGCTTGGCGAAGGCAGGCCGGTGGGGGGGAGTGCCTTTATCACGGTCCACCAACCGGCCAAGCCGAACGGCGCGGTAGTCATCATTTGTCCGGGAGGAGGATATGGTGGCTTGGCGAAGGAGCCCGAGGGGACGGGCATTGCCCGGTGGCTGAACCAACATGGCATCACCGGCGTGGTGCTCGAGTATCGCCTTCCCGCCGGCAACCGATTTGTGCCGTTGCTCGACGCTCAACGGGCCATCCGTTGGGCGCGATCGCAGGCTCGATCCTGGGGTTGCGATCCGGGACGCGTCGGGATCATGGGGTTTTCTGCCGGTGGACATCTGGCTTCCACCGCGGCCACCCATTTTGACGACGGGAATCCCAATGCCACCGATCCGGTTGATCGATTGGGGTGCCGTCCTGACTTCGCCGTGCTGATCTACCCAGTGATCACCATGGGTGACACAACTCACGGCGGATCCAAGGCGAATCTGCTGGGGCCGAGCCCGACGGCCGAGACCGTACTTTTCTTTTCCAACGAGAAGCAGGTCACACCGCGGACATCGCCGACGTTTCTGGCGCATGCCCGAGATGACCGAGCCGTTCCGCCTGAGAACAGTCGGATGTTCTACCAAGCGCTGCAGAGCAACCAGGTGCCGGCTCGATACCTCGAACTCCCGTCCGGTGGCCATGGTCTGAATGGGTATCAGGGGCCGATGTGGGAGGCGTGGCAGGCGGGAACCCTCAACTGGCTTGCGGAGTTAAAGATCATTCCGGCGCAGGAAAAGACGCCGTAAGTCAGGATCGCGCCGATGCCACCCGTTTCTTTCCACGGTAGAGAAGCCTGGGCGGTTGTGACCGTCCCACGGGTCGAAGGGTTAAACCTTTGGCCCCGCGGCTGATGTGCCTCGTGTTGGCCAGTTCCCCCTTTTTTCAGCGCTCCAACACAAAGGCGATTGTATCCTCGGCGTCGCGGTTGGTAAGGCGGTTGATCCAGGGCACATCCTCCCGGTGTCGAGCGGCGCTCGCCACGATATAGCCGCGACGGGTCTGGACGAGTTGGAGCGATTCTCCGGTGAACGGATCCCGCCGCAATGGACTGGGGTCGGCTCCTGCCACCGCCGTAAGGTCGATCGAGGCCGTAATGTTAGCGGTTCGGGGGTGTTTCTTTTCAAGCGCGAGGGCGAGCAACGCCGCGCGAAGCCGGGCCGTACAGACTGCGTGGCTCACGACGGTGCCGCCGACGGTTTGGAGCAATTGGGCAGCGTCGGGGAAGAAGGTGCCGGCGTGGCTCGGGCTGTCGCGGAACGTCCGGCCCAGGGAAAATCGCTCGAACTCATCCGCCTTTAGGCTCGCTCCCAACAAACCCGTCGATCCCAGGAGTGACCGGAATTCGCCGCCGGCCATTCCCGAGACCCGTCCGAACCATCGGAGTAAGATCTCCGGCAGGTCGGAGCGCGGACTGCCGCTCGACGATGCGGCGCTGAATCCATACCGATGGTGTCTCCATGCATCGAGGATGAGCCATTGTTCGCCGACCAGCGCGCGGATCAACGGGGCGGCAGTATGGGCCGAGCCCAACGCAAGCGAGAGTCGGTCGAGTTGGTCGGCGCGGAGTTCCGTGCGGGCGAGGAGGCGTTCGAGCGAATCGAGGACCTGGTGGATACAGGCGTGCCGGACGTTCTGGCCGAGGCAACGCGGTTGGCGGCCAACAATCTCGGCGAGCCGCAGGGCCTGGAGAAGGCCGTCGCACGCCGCGTCAAGCTGCCCGTCCTCGATCCGCAACGTCGTGCGGGCGAGGAGAAGTCCGTTGAGGCGTAGCGGCAAGGAACCTCGGAATCGCCCCGGGCTGAGAGCGAACTGTCGTTCCGGATCAAACCAAGCGTCCGGCACCGCGAGCGCCTGCTCCGTCGCGGTCAGCGCTGGGGCGTTCGTTCGCAGTAGCGCTTCGTATCCAGCGCGCTGCTGGACCGTGAGGGGACCCGAGCGGCTGGGAAGTACGATTGGATCCGGCCGCGCACCCGTTGCCACGCGCAGGCCATCGATGGCGATACGGAGAAAATGAGCGGCATTCTCGTTGGTGCCCGGGCGCGGTTGCCAGGCTTCGAGTTCGCGCGGGTCGACGGGGATTCCTTGGTCGCGGAGGCGTGCGATGTCGCGCGCGATCTGGCGCTGGAGCTCCCCCTGCACGGCGGCCAGCGCAATGACACCCGCCAGGAGCGATCCCGTGGCGACGCTGAGCACGGGATGCCGTCGCCAGTACGACCAAGAGAATGGCACCCGCCAGTTTGCCCGGAGTACATCAAGAATTTCCCGGGCCACCGCGCCCGGCGGGAAATTCGATCCGACCAGTCCCTCCGCGGCGACGCGGCGACATCGATGGAGGAACAACGACTGGCCGCGCCAGCGCCACCAGGCGGCGTTGATTAAGGAGCACCCGAGCCACAACGCCGCGAGGAGACCCGTCACCACGGCTTCGCGACCCCGTGCCGATGCGTTGCCGAGACCCACCCAACCGGCGGGAACCGTCATGCCGAGAAATGCCAGCCAGGGTAGGAGTAGGACGCGAAGCACACACGCTTGGGTGGCGTGGGCCGAGGTGGGGGACGCGAGAGTTTGCCAGAGGCTCATCCACTGGATGGCAGCGAGATCTGTAAAGAGCGCGGTGAGGATGACGCCGAGTAAGAAGGCACTGATCCAGCGGTCGTGATCCGGTTCGGATTGGTGGCAGTCGAGCCAGAGCCAGAGGCAGTCGAGCGCGACCAGCGCACTGAGCGGCCCGGCAAATGTCCGGCGCAGCGCCAGCGCGTGTCCGCGGGCGAGAGTTTCCACCTCAGTGGGGGTGGTGAGGAGCAATTCAAAGGCGCCGCGTTGCGCGTCGGCGCCGAGCCGATGGCACGCTTCGGACAGAAAGCAGAGTTCCAGTGCACCATGCACAATCAGCAGGTAGGCCAGGGCTGGTTTCCATTCGAACCAGAGCCCGCGCGTCTGCGCGCCGGACCAGACAGCGATGGCAGCCAGGCTCAGGACAAAGAGCCAGAGGTGCCCGCTCTTGTGACGGTGCCGCGATGCGAGCCAGAGTATCGGGTTGACATCAAGGAGTTGGGACCGTCGGCGCGCGCGATATTCCCCCGCCCCGAAGACCCAGTCACGGGCCCGGTGTTCGAGTCGTTGCAGCCATTCGCGATGGGCCCCCTCGCGGACCAACCGGGTGATACCTGTTCCGGCGCCCGCCAGAAAGAGCCAGCCGATGCCCTGGACTACGGCGAGGTTTAGGCTGAATTCCAACAATCGGAAGACGGGCACGGACTCGTCGTGGATCAGCCCGAGGCCGAAGAGCGGGCTCGGCAACAGGACGGCGGTGGGGAGCTGGGTGAACGATTCCCGGTCTTCCGCGCCGAACAGAAGTTGCCCAGCCACGTAGGGACCGAACGCGAGCCCGAGCGGCACCAGGATCGCCGCGGTGTACGCGCGGGATTCGTGGGTGCTGAACGTCGAGATGAACAACCCGATGGACAGTGCGGTGAACAGCGTGTTCGCCAGGACGAGAGCCATGAGGCCCACATCGGCCAAGTTGACGCCGCCCACCAGCAGCGATACGGTGAGCATCGGCAGCAGTCCAATCACGGCACTGATCAGGGGGAGGGCGGCGACGGAGAGTTTGCCCAGCACGATGTCCTGGCTGCGGAGATCCGTTAGAAACAGCAACCCGAGTGTACCTTCGCGGCGTTCGCGGCTGACCGCGTCAACGGTGGTGACCGTGCCCGCGATCAGACAATAGAAGAGGGCGACCGTTGCCAGCGTGTGCAGGAGTTGACGGCCGCTCAACTTGTAGGCGCCCGTCGTATCGACCAGAAGCAGCCAAGCGAGTACTCCAACGGCGAGCGCCCCTGCCAGCACGCGCAGCCAATGCAGCCATCGCCGGCCCGCAGCGATCCGCATCTCGCGAACGATGATCGGAAGAATGGTCATGACCCACGTGTGCCGGGGTGGAGGATCACTGCGGCGCTGAAATGAGTCTGTAAAACGTTGCGCCCGGGGAGGCAGTTATTGGATACGGACTTGCGGCGGCCGGCGGGCTCCTCCACGACCCGGTCACATGCCCGGACCGGCCCGCCAGTGACCGACAATTAGGACGCCGAAAATCCGTCTGATAACGGTGGCAGGCATGAGCCGTTAAACGTCAGTCCAGCATGTACCAGAACGAGTGCGCGACGTTCTTTTTGGCATCGATCTGCCAAAGCTTCTTGAACGAAACTCGTTCCACGTGGCCGTCCAGCAGCGCGACATTCGCCCCGTTATTATGCACGGTGGGACGACCGGAATTGAATGGCGTGCCCGGGTACGCGGCCATCGTGTCCACGGCACCGTCTTTGTCCATGTCGATGGTAAACCGGTACGAGGAATCGACCGGGGAGTAGACGTAGTGTGTCAGCGCGTCCATGAACAACATGGCATCCGCCGGTTTGGCAATCCGAGTGGCATTCAGAGCCGGGGTGGTATCTCCATAGAAAAACGGGCCGCTCAACGGGTTGCCGAACGCGCCAAAATTCGCCCCCACCCAACAATTCCATCCATCAAAGGGTGCCTTCTCCTTATAGAAGGGAGGATTGCCCACGCGCCCGCCCGGACATTTGCGCAGTTCGTAGGTGAAGGCTATTCCGGTCGACGCCTGTTCCTTGCTCAATTGCCGGAGAACATACGGTGCCAGTTTTGCATGCCAGAAGCTGCCGATGTCATTGTACTTGGTCGCGTCGCTGGCGGAATCTCCGAAGAGCGGTATGCGGTCCTGGAAATCATGCGAATACATGAGGGTGCCGAGACCCCACTGTCGCAGATTCGAGGAACACTTCGCCGTTTGCGCGGAGGCTTTCGCTTTGCCGAGAGAGGGAAGTAGCATGCCAGCGAGGATCGCAATGATGGCGATGACGACCAGCAGTTCGATCAGTGTGAATCCCTGCCGTTTAAGATTCGTCCGGACGCCTCTTGGAGACGTCAGCGAAGGCATACTCATACCGGCACAACAAGCCAAACGGTGAGAATTAGCAAGGCCGTTGTTGCAACGCGGCGGCGGCTTGGGGCGCATTCGCATTGACGCCACGGATCGTTCTCAGATGGGCTTCGGATTCGTCGAGGCTGCCGCAACCTCAGTCGGCTCGTTGTTGATGGTTTTTCCCCCACCGTTTGCCACGTCTGGATATCACGGAAGCGCCCGGCAAGGCGATTGTCGAAGGCTCCGGGGCGGTCACGTCGCAACGACGCTTCGGATCGTCGCCGGAGCGCACGACGAATCATTTGATTAATCCGCCGATCCCCTTGTGAAGCTGGCGCACCGTCTCCACTTCAGCACCGCTGAGGGCACGGTCAAAAACCGCCAGCTCGTCATAGAGTCCGGTGTAATAGATTCCAAACATGATCAGAGTTTTCTCCAGATCCCAGGTAAACGTCTGGCTCTTTCCTTTTAATTCCCCGATCAATTTGCCGTCCAGAAAAAGGCGGGACACCGCGTCCGCCTTGCCCGTGTTCAGGTTCTCAAAAGTAAACGCCACGTGCGTCCAGCGATCCCGCCGGAACGGAGGGTGGGTGACGGTTATCATCGGCTTCTCCGCTTCCGACATCTCCTCAAACTTTTTCCCTTGCGGGTTCCAAGACTTGGTATCGGCAAAAGCGCCGAGACGGAAATGCCTCGGTTTTTCATCTTTGCTGAAGTCCACCCAAAAGGCGGCGTCGTTCCAATCCCTAGGTGTGATCTGTAGTGGATCGCAGTAGCCCGGCTCCAAATCCTCGTCCGGCGACAGCTTCAGCCAGAGGGATACCGTTCCGTTCCACCCACTGGCTCGATAGTCCAGGTTCTTGGGGGCCTTGTAGAAGACGATCGCGGAGCTCTTGCGATTAAATCGAAGCGCATCGCCGTGGACTCCTTCGCCCTTGGCGATGGATACCGAGCCATCGGAAGGAAGACCCGGCGTGCCAATCCGCGGTGCCTTCATGTCCTTGGCCGTGTAAAGTAATGCATCTCCGCGGGCGAAACCGGCGTTCACTCCACCGTCAAACCCCGCGAAAAAAGTCAGCGCCTTACGCAACTCAGCGTCCGAAGCCGCCCAAGCCGCACTCGGAAAAAACCCGGAACCCAGGCATAGGGCGACCAGAGGGGCGCCGCATCCCAATCGCAAATTTCTCCACACGGAAGCTGTCGTAGTCTTTTTCATTGGATAATGTGTTGGACCGAAGGGTGCCTCGGATGGCCGCAAACGCCAAGCTTTGAGTACGGCCTTCGAGCCGACCCTCAGTATGGCACGGTCACGACTTCATGAATGTCCTCGACCCGCAGCCGAATTTTATGACCGGAGCGGCGCAATTCTGTCGAGGGGTTGAAGGCCTTGGCTCGCTTGGGCCGGTCGCGGAGCGTGAGAGTGGCGCGGTAGAGCGGGGCGTCCTCGATCGGGACGGGTAGAACGTAAGGCCGGTCCTTGGCAGGTGTCGTTTGGGGAGGAGCGTTGTAGCCCAAGAAGTGAACCCGCAGGGTGCGGTTCGCAGGGTCGTCGGTAACGACGGCTTGCACGGAGATCGGCGCTTCGATGGAGATGCGAGGCTCGGGATGAAGGAGGCGCACGGCACTGGCCAGGAGTTTGCGCGTCTCGGTGATGTGATGGTCGCTGGCGGTTGCCCAGTCGGGCGACACGGCGAAGGTGAGCACGGAACCTTTTCCGAATCGGTTGAGCAGGACGGCAGGACCGACGGGCGAGTCGGCACTCATGGGCCAGTCTTTGAGATAACGGTTCTCGGCGTGAAGCGCGGTACGATGGGGTTGGAGCAGATCACCCGCGGGCGTGGCCGTGGTGGGTTCGTAGACGACTGCCGGACCACGGACCAGAAAGGGCCAATCCGTGCGCAGATCCGATGCGAGGCGAGTGCCATGGGGGGAACGTTCCGAGGAGGAAAAGCGAATCCAGTTGTCGGTTGAAGCGAGTTCCCGGACCCGCCGTGCGCCGATTAGTTCAGTCAGTGCCGACTGGGAATTGGTTTCACCCCGCCAGCCGCGTGCCCCGCTCAGGCCGGTCACGATCAAATGGCCTCCGTCGTCGACGTAACGGCGTAGCAGCGCGACCTCGTTCGTCGACAGGATGGCCACGTTGGGCAGCATCATGACCGGAAACTGCTTGAGCGTGTCGAGCGTGGCATTCTCGTCGAGGACCACTCCCCACGGGACGTGTTCATAGACCATCGCCTTGTGCGCGCCCTGGAAAGACTGGAAATAATCGGCCGGAGTGACGCGCCCCTGCCAGTCGCGCGTGCGACTGCTGAAATAGAGGCCGACCTCGTAAACAGGTTGATGGCCGAAGTGCTCACGTTTGGCATGGACTTCCTGGAACGTGGCACCGAATCGATCGTAAGCCAGCGGGTCCAGCCAGCCGTCGAAGGCGGTCTTGTCCACGATGGTCGCGAAGCCACCGTGGCTGAGCAGGGTGAACAACTCCCATCGAAGGTCGTTCAGCGGCCGGGTCGTCTGGTCATGGTACATGCGAACGCCGCGTTGCATGGCGATTTGAAACGGGGCTCCGGGCGTGGCCGCACGGTAGAATTCCGCGTTGAGGCCGACCGTCAGCGCGCTGAAACCCCATACGCCGGTCTCGCCCGTGACGAAGTCCCCGTTGCGCGCATGCTGCACCGGACGTTGGCCCAACTCCCACGAGAACGGGGGATTACCGTGGTAATTGTAATCCACGGTCGCGTGCGGGTTGACTCGGCGGATGTGGGCGGTGAGTGCATTTTCGAAGCGCTCGCTCGCGCTGTAACGGAATTCCATGAAGCGGTCCCAGTCCTCATCCCACGTCACGCCCTTGGGCATCGGTCGGCCGTGCTGCGCCCGGAATTCCTTCTGACACGTCGCACACCAACAGCCATACGGGGGGCCGAAGCCTTGATCCACCATGTCCAGATGAAATCCGTCAATGCCGTAGGCGAGTTGCTCTTCGACCATCGTCTTCATGTAGTCGAGGTAGCCGGAGCGGTAACAGACGCGCCCGCTGATGGGCTTGCCGTCTTTGTCCACCGCGCACCAATCGGGATGCTCGTGCAGCGTGTAACTGGGGGATTGAACCTGGCAGTAGGCGATGATGGGCAGGCCGAGTTTCCGTCCTTCCTCGACCGCTTCGCGGAGGACATCGCGTTGACCGAGGCCGGGCGGTTTGGGTTGGAGTTTCGAATTATAAAAGGCCCAATCGCCCTCGCGCGTCCAGATGACGAGATATTCAGCGTGGGCAGCCTTGGCGGCGCGGGCAATCGCACGACCGCTGAAGCGCGAGGCGAAACGGGTGTCATTTGTCGAACCGCCGAACTGGGAGCCGGTGGGACCCACTTCAAGGCCGACGAGGGACTGGCGAAACCACGGCTGGTCGGCAGCCTGGGCAATGAGGGTCACGCTCAGCAGAGCCGTGAGGAAGAGATTTTGGTTCATACGGGTGGCGACGTCGAATATCGAACGAACAACGTCTCCCTGTCACGCAGGTTGCGGATCAATTCGGTGAGGCTGCCTCAGAGCCGGTTTAAAAAATCCGCTTACACGCGCTCAATCGCCATCGCGATGCCCATGCCGCCGCCGGCACAGAGTGACGCGATGCCGCGCTGGAGTTTCAAATCTTCCAAAATGTGGAGCAGCGTGACCAGCACCCGCGCGCCGCTGCAGCCGATCGGATGCCCCAGCGCAATCGCGCCGCCGCGTTGATTGAGCCGGGACAGGTCAAGGCGTAATTCTTGGGCACAGCCCAGCACCTGCACCGCGAATGCTTCGTTGATTTCCACGGCGTCAACATCTTCGAGTTTCCAGCCTGTTTCGCCGCAAAGTTTGCGAATCGCTCCGACCGGGCCTAGACCCATCATCGCTGGATCGCAGCCGACGACCGTTGATGCGACGATTCGGCCGCGGGGTTGCAAGGCGTGTTGCCGGACCGATGCCGCGCTCGCGAGGAGCACGAGCGCGGAGCCGTCATTGATGCCGGAGGAATTGCCGGCCGTGACCGTGCCGTTTGGGCGGAAAGCCGGCCTCAGCTGCGCGAGCTTATCCAGGGTTGTGTCCGCCCGCGGGTGCTCATCGGTCGTTACGTCACCCTCGCGCGTCTTAATCACGACACTCTCACGTTGCATCGCCGCGCGGTTCATCGCGGCGGATTGCTGGCTGGTCAGCGCAAACTGGTCCTGCTCCTCGCGGCTGATGTTTAACACGTCGGCAATGCGTTCGGCGGTCTCGCCCATGCCGAGTTTCGTCACCGGGTCGCAGAGGCCGTCGGAGAAAATGGCGTCGGCGAGAGCGGCGTCGCCGAGTTTCTTTCCCCACCGCAGATCCATGGCATAATGGGGCGCGCGGCTCATGGATTCCACGCCGCCCGCGAGCACGAGCGATGCGTCGCCGGCTGCAATGGCATCGGCTGCGAGAGTGATCGATTTCAGACCGGAGGCGCAGACCATGTTGACGGTGAAGGCCGGAGCACTCTGGGGAAGGCCGAGGCGCAGGCTGAGTTGCCGGGCGACGTTCATGCCACTCCCGGCTTGAATCACTTGGCCGAGGATGACTTGGTCGACGGCTGACTTGAGCGAATCGGGCACGACCTCTTCGGCGACGGGGAGCAAGAGCTCGAGGGGAGTCAGCGATTTCAGACCACCGCCAAAGCGGCCGATGGGGGAGCGGCGTCCGGCTACGATATAGACGGGCTGGGTGTATTTCATGGGGACACGGCTGGTGAGAATTGGGTCATCGGACAAAGCAGCTCGGTGGCATCTCTCGCGGTTCGCTCTGAGCCGGCACAAACTCCATTCGGGACAGAATATCCCGCGTCAGATCGATACCCGGCGCGATCTCGCGCAACGTGAGTCCGCCCGGCGTGAGTTCGAAGACTGCCCGCTCGGTCACGAACAGCACCTGCTGTCCGCGGGCAATGGCGGATGGGCCGTGGAAGCAGACTTGTTGAACGCGTTTCACGAATTTGGCGTGCTGGCCTTCCTTCACAATGCGGAGCGCGGTGCCTTCGGCCGCCACTTGGAGAGCCCCGGCGCGAAACGTGCAGCAGAAGACGACCCGTTTTGCGGCTTGCGCAATGTTCACAAACCCGCCCACACCCGCGAAACGTCCGGCGAACGCACTCACATTGACGCTGCCTTCGGCATCCACTTCAAGCGCGCCGAGGACGGCAACGTCCAAGCCACCGCCGTCGTAGAAATCAAATTGCGCTGGCTGGTCAATGATCGCCTCGGGAAAATGACTGCAACCGAAACTCAATCCCGACGCAGGCGCGCCGCCGGTGGGTCCGCTTTCAACGGTCAGTGTAAACTCCTCGAATCGTCCCATTTCGGTGGCGATGACGGCGACCGTCTCGGGTAGTCCGATACCGAGATTCACGATGTCCCCGGATCGGATCTCCCGCAACGCGCGGCGGCCGATGATCTTGCGCTCGGAGAAGGGCAGGGGAGCGGGCGCAAAGAGACGGTTCGCGCCGGTGCAATAGGCGGCGTTGAACGGCTCGCCGAAAGTTTGCGGGTGCTGCGCGGGATCCGCGACAACGAGGAAATCGACGAGCGTACCCGGGACGCGGACGGATTTGGGATCGGCGATGGAATCCACGATTCGCTCGACCTGCGCGAGGACGATGCCGCCGTGGTTCTTCGCCGCCTGGGCGATGGGAAGCACGTCGGCAATCACGCCTTCGCGTTCCATGGTCAGGTTGCCTTTGCGGTCGGCGCTGGTTGCGCGGATCAACCCAACGGTAATTGGGAATGCGCGGTAGCGAAGCCACTCCTGGGAATCCAGCGTGACGCATTCAACCAGCGGCTCGGTCGTGCGCGGGTTCAGCCGGCCCCCTCCGTTACGCGGATCGACAAAAGTGTTCAGGCCGACTTTGGTAAAAACTCCGGGGCGCTTGGCGGCAATTTCTCGGAGCAATCCGCAGAGGACACCCTGCGGAAGGTTGTAGGCTTCAATTTGGTTTGCGAGGGCGAGCTGGCCGAGTTTCGGTACCAGGTTCCAATGCCCGCCGACCACACGCTTCAAGAGGTTCGCGTGCGCGAGGTGGTTCAAGCCGCGCTCCGCTCGATCGCCCTGACCCGCGCCATAAACGAGCGTGAGGTCGCGCGGGGTTTGGGTTTTAAGGAAGTGCTGTTCGAGCGCGATCGTAAGCGCCTCGGGGTGACCGGCCCCAACAAAGCCGCCGACGGCGACGGTGGCTCCGCTGGGGATGGCGGCGACCGCCTCGGCGGCCGAAACGATACGGGCGGCGGCTCTCATCCTCGTGATGCGACCCCTCGAATCATCCGCGCCATCCTCCGTTCACTTCGAGGGTTTGGCCCGAGACATAGCTCGCGAGCGGGGAGCAGAGGAAAAGCGCTACCGTGGCGACCTCTTCCGTGAGTCCGAAGCGCGCGAGAGGAATATTCTTCATCATCTCGGCGCGGGCCCCTTCGGGAATCGTCGCTGCCATTGAGGTGTCGATCACGCCCGGCGCGATCGCGTTGGCGCGAATCCCGCGGCGCGCGGCTTCGCGGGCGACTACACGCATCATCGCCTGCACGCCGGCCTTGGCGGCGGCGTAGTTGGCCTGTCCGAAAAAACCTTGAATTGCTGCGATGCTGCCCATGCTCACGATCGCTCCGTTGTCGCGCATGATTTCGAGGCCATATTTGCAGCCATGAAAAACGCCGCCGAGGTTCACATCGATCACTGATTTCCACTCGTCGGGGGACATCTTGGCCATCGTGCGGTCGCGTAGGATCGCCGCATTATTGATCAGAAAATCAATGCCGCCGAATCGCTGCCTCGCTTCCTGCATCATCCGTTGCACCGATTCCGCCTGCGAAACATCCGCCGCGGAGACGTGCACACTGCCGCCACGCAGGGAATTGAGCTGGGCGGCAAGTTGCTCCGCATCGGCACGCGTCGCGAGGATGTCCGGATGATTGATGATAATTGTCGCGCCCGCGCGGTGAAACGTGCGAGCCATTTGCGCGCCGATTCCCTGGGACGCGCCGGTGATGAGTGTGACTTTGCCCGATAAATCGATCGCGATGCTCATGGATTGGAAAGTTGCGTCCGGGGTGCTATACCACGAACGCGTACCCGAACACCATTCCGTTCCTGGTCCATGTCCTCGCCGGGCAGTGGGGCAGTGGAAATGGTTCGCTCAATCCCGTTCGCGCGGCAGGGTTTCGACATATTTCTTCCACAATTCCAACTCGACATAGAGTTCAAGGAAATTGCCGGGACGCAGCTCCGAGAGCCCGGTCATCACCCATTTCCGGTCCGATTTCTCGTCGAGTCGTGCGTCCAGGTTCGATGAAACGATTACGATCGGCGCAAAGGGATTGGCGGGAAGTTTCTCGAAACAGCCCAGGTTTTTGAAGCGCCGCAGATACCACGGTAGCGGCCAGTAATCATGGCCGAGCGCGATGACTTTCACCGGAATCTCGTGCCCCGCCGGAGCGACGCGCGCGAGTGCCTCCGCTTTCTGAACAAGCTTCAGAAGATCCGGCACCGTTTGTGCATAGGCGTAAGGATTTCTGCGGTCGGCCGGATAAACAAAACTCGCACGCCAAGCCTGCCACGCCAGTTGCGACGTCAGGCCGACCAGGGTTGCGAGGATGAAAAACCTCGCCGTGCGCCGGCGAAAAAACTCGATCAACGTCGTCGCTCCGACGCCCGCCAGCAAAATCAAGCCATGCAGGAAGCTCAGCAGACACCAGGGTGTTTTGTATGAAATCAGGCAGTAGGCGCCGGTCAGAATCACCGTGTAAAACGCCAGAAAACAGTGCAGCCGGGAGCGGCGGCCGAGGATCGAGACGCTGGCGCCCACCCCGGCCAGCGCGAGGATCAACCCTTCGCTCCAAGCCGGCCCTTTCACCGGATGAAACCACAGCAGCCGTTCGAGATAGAAACTCCAGGGATGAATGTGCGGCGAATGCCCGCCCGCCCGCTTCATCCACGGAAGATACGTGCGAAGGGAATCCGCGGGGCCGCTCCCGTGTGTGCCGAAGGAAGTGAAGAACAAGAGCCAGACGACGACGGCCGCAAGCAGCGCCAACCCGGCATGCCGCCAAGGAAACGTTCCGTCGGGGCGGGCAAAATGGGGTGCAGGGGAGACGTCCCGCGAGGGTCCAAGGACAGTCTCCAATTTTGCACGAGCCATCCGCAGGAGTTGTCCCCGGCTCCAGAGCGTGGTGGCAAATCCCGCCAAGCCCATTGCGGCCAGAGTGATGACGAACGTTTCCTTCGTCGCGAACATCAAGCCGATGCCCGTGCCCGCCACGATCGCCCAGCGCGACCGTCGCGTCTGCCGGTAGCGCCATCCCGCGCCCAGCGTCAGCGCGGTAAAAAATACGAGAGGCATTTCGTGGATGAAATACCGACTGTAGAAGACCATCGCGGGTGAGACGGCGGTGAAGAGAGCGGCCCAACCGATCGATGGATACCCCAAACCGTCGGCGAAGAGCAGGAGCAGAAGAATCAGCCCGACCCCAAAAAAAACGGGGGCGAGCCGCAGGGTCGAGTCTTCGAGTTGACTGGAATCGCGGGGACCGCTCAGCCACAAGAACGGGAGCGTGGCGTAGTGCAGCGTTGGTCCGTGGTATTCGTCCGGATCGTAGGCATAACGGCCGTGCAGCCAGAGTTCGCTGACTTTGACCGCGTTGACCGCTTCATCGTTGTGGAGCGGTCGTGAATTCAGACGGGGAACTCGCAGTGCGAGCGCGGCGGCTAGGGCCAGCAGCAGCGCCAGTGCACTCCAGCCGTTCATTTAGCCGGCAGCGCGTAGACTTCAATCTCTTGCCAGCAATTGAGAGCGCTCAGGCTGCCGCCTTTGGTGTAGCCGCGCACGTAACGGCCCGTGACCGCCTTGCCATCAAAGATCTTGCCGAATCGCATCTCAAAATATTCACGGTCGGTGCCGACGCCAAGGCCGGAAGAATTATCCGTGTCGTTGTTGAATAAAGTGGTCACCGCGGACTTGAATTCCGGATCGTTGGACACCTGGAGAATGACATCGTGCATCACCTGGATGTAGCGATGGTCGTGCCAGAGTGCGATGGCATAGATCGTGACGTTCTCACCCAGATCTACCTGCACCCACTGCCGGCCTTTCTTCATTTCCACGGCATCATCGTCGAACGCCTCCTTCGTGCCGTCGGTGAGCTGACTCAGCTCGCCGGAAAACGGATTGACGCTGCTGGTGACCGGCTTGCCGGCGGCGACGTTCTTCACGCCCTTGGGCACGGGGAAAGCCGGGCGCGGCTTGTCGGAGAGCGGCTCGACATTGGGCCCGATCGGTAAATCTTCGGGTGTGCCCTTCAGCGTCGGTGCGGGCAGCCGCAACTCCAGTGGTTCGGTGGGTTTCGCGTCCTCTGCGCCGAGCATTGCCGTGACGGCAACCAGTGCGGCGGTCGGGAGCCAGAGGGATTTCAGCCACGTTCTTTGCATAAATGTAATTCCGTGCGGTACCTTCGAAACATAGGGCTCGCCCGATTTAACCGTCCAGCGTAAAGACAATCCCCGATGCGGTGGATGCGGAAATGGCTGGAATTTTTGCCAAGGAAAGGCGAGTGATGGCGGCATGATCATCGACGTGCATAGCCATGCGTGGGAGTACCCGGCTCACTTCAGCGATGATTTTCGTGACCAGGCGAAGCGAGCCAAGGCGGGCGTCGAGATGGATCTGACGGTTCGATACGCGGACTATCGCCGGTTGGCCCCCGATGACACGAGAACGATCGTCTTCGGGGGTAAGGCTCGATTGAGCGGGTTGTGGGTTGATGATCGGTACGTCGCCAATTATGTCGCGGCGGATCCGGCGCGGCTGATCGGCTTTTTGTCGGTCGATCCGACTCAACCAGGCTGGGAGGATGAACTGCGATTTGGACATCAGGAGTTGAAGCTGCGGGGGATCAAGTTGTTGTCAATGTATGCCGGTTTTTGTCCGGACGAATCGCGACTTGATCCGTTGTGGGAATATGCCACCCAGCACCGGTTGCCGGTGCTGCTCCATACGGGGACGACCTTCGTCGCGCAAGCACCGCTCGAATGCACTCTACCCCGGCATCTCGATCGTGTGGCGACGCGATTTCCGGAGGTGCGAATCATCATGGCTCATCTCGGGCATCCGTATGAAGGAGAAGCGATTGTCACGGCACGCAAACATCCGCACGTGTATTGCGACATCAGCGCACTGCACTACCGACCGTTTCAGTTCTACCAGAGTCTGATGCTAGTTCAAGAGTACGGTGTGTGGGACAAGATTTTGTTTGGGACCGACTATCCGTTCACGAACGTGAACGCGACGATCAAGGGTTTGCGAACCCTCAACGATATGCTGGCCGGGACCGCGCTGCCGCGGATCAGTAGCGAAGCCATCGAATCGATGATCTATCGCGATTCGCTCTCGTTGCTGGGGCTCACGGACTCGATCTAGCCGAGTCGGCTAGGGTGCCATGACGAACCAAAGTGGCCAATTGCGCTGGTCGCCGGGCGGCGGGGTGCGCACATTTTTTTCGCGCACCCACGCGTTATGACCGTCGAAGAAGGTCACATTGGCGCCACCGCGGTGCCAGTACGCGGGTGGCGCGTGATTGCCCGTTGCCGCCGGAGATCCCGGGAGCGCCAGCTTTTCGGATCCAAAGGTGTCGGTCCACCAAGTCGTATAATAACCGTGGAGGTCAAACGGGTTTTTCTGGGGGTACTTGAGCGCGGTGTCGCAGTAGGCGATCGTTTCCGACGGATGCCTGGCCGCGACCATGGCGAAGTCTGGGCTGAGATTGGCGTTCATCCCCATGCCCACGAAGATTCCGGCCCACTCCTTTGGCAGCGAAGGAGGCGCGTTCCAAAAAGTCCGGGCGCGATTGCTCGGCTCCGTGAAGACATTCGTGTCCTTGATATAGGGCTCGAACAGGACCGGCCACAGCTTCTGGCTCGCGCCGTCACCCAGCGAATAAGGTAGCCACTTCTCTCGGTAGTCCTGCACGTACATCAGGGTGGCTAGGCCCAGTTGGTGGTGATTCGAGAGGCATCTCGTCTGCAGGGCTTTCTGCTTCGCCTGTCCCAGGGCCGGCAAAAGTAGGCTGGCGAGAATGGCAATGATGGCGATGACCACCAACAGTTCAATCAGGGTGAACCCACGGGAACGGTATGCGACCGAACGCCAGACGTGTGGGTGTGCGGCAGTGCTGCAAGCCGAAGGGAGAAGAAAAGGACATGGTTCGCACATTGGAATCTCCGCGCCCTGGGAGGGTGATCTCGTTCCCAGGCTCGGCGCTGCATAGTGCTCGCCCAGTTTAGTGCTGTCAATAACTGCTGAGAGTTGGATCGGTCACCGGGTGCATCCCGACGTTGTGGGTCGGGCTTTCGGCCTCACAGTTCGGGGCTGCTCTCCGGCCACGTTCCATTTTTCACGCGAGTCCGGTTGCTCCCTGCTGTTTACCGGTAACTCGTGAATGCACGGGCGGTCACCTGGGTGGGCCTTATCGTTATCGTGAATCGCCCGGAGACGGATCGGGAGGCTCGACGGGGACCAAACGGAACAATGACCACAGGATTCCGGCGACAATCAGCACACCCATATCAACGTAAAACATGGGATCCCACTGCATGCGTCCGGTGTAGCCTTTGGAGCCGAGCCAATCCGCGATCGCCCCAACCAGATATTGTGAACTCATCGCGCCGAAGACCCCCACCGAATTCATCAGCCCGAACAGGGCGCCGACATGCCGGCCGCTGATGCCAATGGCACAGGACCACCAGAGGGTCTGGGTCAAGTGCGTGGCGAAGCAGGACAATCCCGTGAAGAGTGCCGCGAGCCAGGGATCCTCCGTGGACAAAGCACAGCCCAACAGAGCCGAAGATGAAAACAATGCGCCGCCCCCCAACCAGCGCCTTCGCACCACGCTCCCGCCCTGCATAACCCGATCCAGGAGGTAGCCTCCCGTAAAAGTGCCGACGGCGGCAAAGGCCAGGACCATGGACGCCATGAGCCCGGCCTCGGTCGCGGCAATGCCACGCGCTGCTCCAAGGTATTTGGGATACCATGAGAAGTAGATGTAACTGTTGAACGAAACACAGGCCATGATCAGGCTGAGGAAGAGGATGCTTGGACATCGGAGCGCCGCCGCCCAGGGGATGCCGGAATCGACGCTGCTGGCCGTCGCCCTCCGGCCGATCCGTTCCACTTCCGCCGCATTAACGGCCGGATGCGTTGCCGGGTCGTCGCGAAACCACCACCAGAAACCGGTCGCCCACACGGCTCCAACGCTGGCGAAAGCCACAAACGTCCAGCGCCAGCCGATGTTCTGGATGAGAATGGCCGCGAGGAAGGGAGCGAGCGAACCGCCGACGAGGGATGCCGCCAGCAGAATTCCCTGCGCGCGGCCCCGTTCGTCATCCGGAAACCATCGCGACAGGATCCGGGCCACGTTTGGAAAGGCGCCGGCTTCACCCGCGCCAAACAGAAATCGCACGCCAACGAGCGTCCATAGGCCCGTGCAGGCCCCGGTGAGCGCCGTAAACAGGGACCACCACAGCGAGATCCGCGTCAATACGCGTCGGGCTCCCCAGAGGTCTCCCCAGCGACCGGTCGGCACTTCGAACAGGCCATAGGCCAACGTGAACGACATCAGCACGTAGCTCGTTTGGGTGTTCGACAGCTTCAAGTCCCTTTGGATCGAACTCAATGCCGCCGAGATGCAGATCCGGTCCAGATAGAGAATGCCGGACAGAAGGCACAATACCGTCAGGACCACAAATCGGATCCGCGTCGGCGGCTCAGGAGTCATGGGTAGGAATGTTTTCTAAAAAACGGACATGAATTGGGACCATGAACCGAAGTACCCCCTCACCCGGCCTACGGCCACCCTCTCCCGCCGCTCCGAGCGGTGAGAGATAGCACTGTTGGGTATTGCACATCGCAAAATTGCAAGTTTCCGGAAAGAAATTCCACAAGATTTCACCTCGACAAATGCCTCCCGATGGAAAATTATAGTGACAGGTTAAATGTTATTGACATTCAGACCACGCTTTGGCATGGGTTGAATCGAAAATTGTTGGAGTGAGACTTTATGAGGATGGCGCGGATCAAAATCGAAGGGGCGACGGCGGTGTATCATTGCATCTCGCGGGTCGTGGGTGGGCAGAGGCTGCTCGATGATCTCGGGAAGGAGAAGCTGGTTGGACTCCTCGGGAAATTAGCCGAATTCTGCGGGGTCGAGGTGATCACGTACTGCATGATGTCCAATCACTTCCATCTGCTCTTGCGGGTACCGGTTCGGGTTGAGCTTTCCGATCAGCAACTCCTGGCCAAAATGGCTAAGTTCTATGGCAAGAAGGGAATCCTGACGGTGTTGGCGCAGGAAGGTTTGAAGCTACGGGGAAAGATTGATTTGGACATCCGCGAATCGGTGGTGAGTCGAATGGGGGACGTGTCGGCGTTCATGAAGGAGTTCAAGCAGCGCTTCAGCCGATGGTACAACAAGACAACGGGCCGATTTGGAACGTTGTGGGCGGAGCGGTTTACGAGCGTATTGGTGGAAGACTCGAGGCGTGCCGTTCGAACAGTGGCGGCGTATATTGATTTGAATCCGGTGCGGGCGGGACTGGTGAAGGATCCCAAGGAGTATCGATTCTGTGGTTATGCGGCGGCGTTGAATGGAGTGGCAGCACTGCGGCAGGGGCTGCTGAGTTTCTTGGGGGAAACGAATTGGGCGAAAGGCGCGGCGGAATACCGGATGTTGTTGTTTGTGACGGGGGGATCGGCGAATCGAAGTGACAAGGGGGTCTTGGATCCCGAGGCAATTAAGGCAGAACTGGCCCGTGGAGGAGAGCTTGGGCTGGGTCAGGTGTTACGGCTGCGAGTGCGGCATATGACGGACGGGGTGATTCTGGGATCGAAGGATTTTGTGAACGAAATGTTTATTCGACATCGAGATCGCTTTGGTGCGAGGCGGAAGGATGGAGCGCGAGCAATTCGGGGAGTACCGATACCGGGCATAAGCGTGATACGAGACCTGCGAGTGGATGCGATCGGTTGAAGGTTAATGACGAGCGAATTGCTTGCACCGAGCCCGAAGGCTAACCGAGGCCACACAACACAAGGCATCCGATTCAACGAATCCGAAGCGTTGGATTCGCAGTTCGATTGATCGGATAATTTTCGTGCCTAGCTCACGCTACAGAAGCAGAAGCGGAGTATCCCGCTGCGGAAAAAACGATCCAAGAATACTCCGATTGGGAGGATCGAGCCGAGCCTTCTACAATGTTCGCGGCGATCGAAAAGGGCAGCCCGACGGAGTTGCGAGCTCAGGCCGAACATTTCTTCCCGCGGAAATGTTCGCGTCACCTCATAGGTCGTCACCGCTCATCGATTTTCCAGTTCAATAGCAGGCAGTTTCTTGTGATCTCTCATCGCTAACGCCCCCCCGTCTTCTGGATTAGATGAACCGTTCCATTGTTTCATCACTGCCATTCTCGACGATTAGGGCGACTTCCACCGCTATTTCTTTTCTTGCCTCCGCCACACCCCGAGGCACCCCGCCCGGCCCGGCCTTTGCCCGGATACCCGCGACTCCACCTGCCACGTAAAGTAGCCCGTCGGCGTGCTTTGAGCCTCAGCTCGCGCCGACGGGCGGACGGAGTTACCAAACCAGCCCCCGGCTCGGGGCGCTCCCAGAAGGAATTTCCTCGGTTTCGCAATCACTCTCCCAAGAAAACTTCACTAATCACCCACTAATTCTTCTGAAGAGCCGTAAGTTATTTGTCTCTAAATACCCCGCAGTCAGAATGCCCTCAATAGAAACTCTGCCCCCTCTTGGCGCCAGGAGTCGTCTACGACATGGCCGGTCTCCGCCATGGCCAGGCAGTGAAATTCGACCGGAGACCCGTTATGGCCCTGTCGCAGGTTCGCGTCCATCAGCTCGACGATGAATCGGCAACAGCTCACCGTGCTCACCCGTTTGTCC
>CAMAUY010000089.1 GCA_945861565.1 Akkermansia muciniphila | reverse complement strand
GCACTCCAGGGTGGGCTAACCTTCAGCGGATGAGCCCGCCAAAAACTCCTCCAATCGGTCCTCGACCCGACCCCGCTTTTCGCTCCTTTTCAGGGAATTGAACTTCCACATCTTCTCAACCAATTTTGCCGGTTTTACTGAGGTCTGATGTTGCTCGGATTGGTGATGTTGGCGGTTTGCTTCGTGTCGTGGATCGTGGTGCCCGCCGGAAAATTTATCACCTACCTCGGCAGCAGTCCGCGGCTGGATCGCGTGCGGGGACGCGCCATCGCCATCGTCTCCGCCGCCGTGGCCGCCCTGGTTTTGCTTTTGGGAGTCATGCCGGCGCCGAATCATTTTCAGGCACCGGGAATTATTGAAGCCAGTCAGCGCTCGCAGGTCGTGTGTGAGACGGCGGGTAAAGTTCTCGCGCTCTCGACCCTGCCGGGTGGCCTAGTTCGGGCGGGTCAACCTCTGCTTGCGATGACGAACCGTGAACTCTCTCTGGAACTCGTATCCGCTCAGGCCGCATTGGCTGAAGTGGACGCTCGGCTGCATCAGGCACTCGGGGAGCAGGCGGCCAACTATCGTCCACTGGAAGCTCGCCGGGTTGCCCTCACGAACCGGCTCGCGCGCCTGCTCTCGGATCAGAGTGCACAGGTCGTCACGGCGCGGCACGATGGCGTCTGGGTCGTGCCGGCCTCTTCCGAATTGCTAGGCAGTTGGGTGGCTCGCGGTACGGCGGTCGGTTGGGTAATCAACCCGGAAACCCACGAGTTTACCGCCACGGTTTCCCAAGCCGATGCGGACCGTTTGTTCCATTCGCATTGGACCCCCGCCGGCACCCTACTGCCTCGGGATGCCGCCGTGTCCGATCTCACCGCCAAGATTCGCCTCCGCGGAGAGGCGGACGTTGCTGTAGCGGTTCGCTCTATTCACATCGTGCCTGCGGAGCGCAATACACTACCGAGCGGCGCGCTCGGATGGCAAGGCGGTGGGGAACTGGCCCCCGCGAAATCGGACCCTCAAGGCTTGCGCTCAGCGGAGTCCTTTTTTCAGGTGCGCGCGGACCTGCCCTCCGATCCCGGAATCCGTCTCGTCCATGGTCGGTCCGGACGGATCCGGTTCGATCTGCCGGCCGAGCCGTACTTGCAGCAATGGGCGCGTCTTTTTGCTCAATTTCTCCAAAGACGATATCAGCTCTAAGCATGGTTTGTCCCTCCACACTCCTGAAGCGGCCGGCGGGGAGCGTTGACCCGTGCGGCAAACCACTCGAACCGTGTCACGATCTTCGGCCATTCTGACGTGGCGCGAACCGGAGCCGCTGCCACGCGGCCTGGATGCTGTCGCCCACGAGCTGACCGGACGCTGGCGCCGCCGCTCGGCCGTCGGTGCTCATTTGCGTCGCCTCGCCGGGCGGGCGGACGATCGCGCGCCGGATTTCCGGGACCTGCGCGACCACGATCTCCGGGCCAAACTGCTCGAGTTTCGGGAGCAATTTCGCCGGGGTGGATCCGAGCGGGAATCCGTTCTTCTGCCGGCACTTGCCGCGTTGCGGGAGGCCGCCGATCGGACGCTGGGCTTGCGCCCCTTTGTCGTGCAACTGCAAGGGGTGCTGGCGCTCCACCGCGGCTGCCTTGCGGAAATGGCCACCGGCGAAGGCAAGACGCTCACCGCCGCGCTGGCGGCCGTGCTCTCGGGTTGGACTCGCCGGCCCCTGCACATTCTCACGGTCAACGACTACCTCGTGGAGCGCGATGCGCGTTGGCTCGCCCCACTCTATGAATTTGCTGCGGTGTCCATCGGAACGGTCACAGGTGCCATGCGGCCACCGGACCGCCGCCGCGGGCATGCGGCCGACATCACGTACACGACCGGCAAGGAGCTGCTCGCAGACTTTTTACGCGACCGGCTTGCGCTGGCAGGTACGGTAAACCGCCATCAACGATTGATCCAGTCACTCCGAAGCCCGGGTGAATCCGCCCGGCGCCAGGAACAATTAGTCCTGCGCGGCCTGCATTCGGCCATCGTGGACGAGGCGGACAGCATCCTGATCGATGAAGCCGTCACGCCGTTGATTATTTCCATGCCACGCCCGAACGAGGCGTTGTGTGAATCCGCCCGGCAGGCCGAAAAGCTCGCGACGGAACTGGTGGCCGGCACCGACTACACCGTCGATGCGCGACATCGCGAGGTCCGATTGACACGCGACGGCGAGACGCATCTGGCGGAACGTTGTCGGGATCAAGGCGGGTTATGGCGCGGGGCGACTCGGCGCGAGGAATTGATCCGCCAGGCGTTGACCGCGCGGGAATTTTTTCTCCGGGGAAAACAGTATGTTGTGGACGGAGAGAAGGTCGTGATCGTTGATGAATTCACCGGGCGCCCCATGCCCCAGCGGAGCTGGCGGCAGGGGTTGCATCAGGCGATCGAAGCGAAGGAACGGGTTCCTCTCTCGGATCCCGCGGAAACGATTGCGCGCATGAGTTTCCAGAAGTTCTTCCGATGTTTTCACCGGCTCAGCGGGATGACCGGCACCGCGCGCGAATCCGCGGGGGAACTGTGGGGGCTCTATCAGCTTCCGATGGTCCCCATTCCGCTCAATCGCCCCTGCATCCGTGCGCTTTGGCCTGATCAATACTTCGCCACGGAGTTGGAAAAATGGTCGGCGATTGTTGACAGCATCGTGCAGATTCATGCGTCCGGGAGGCCAATTTTGGCCGGCACCCGCAGCGTTCATGCCAGCGAACATCTCGCCGGGCTGTTGGAAAAGCGCGGGCTGGAGGCCCGAGTATTAAATGCCACGCGACTCGCGGATGAGGCGATGATTGTGGCCATGGCGGGAGAACCCGGCCGCATCACCATCGCCACGAACATGGCAGGCCGCGGGACGGATATTCGACTGGGCACCGGGGTTGCGGAACGGGGTGGCCTCCACGTTGTCGCCACCGAGCGGCACGAGAGCGGTCGTGTCGACCGCCAGTTAATCGGGCGGGCGGGGCGCCAGGGCGACCCGGGGAGTGCCCAGCAGTTTGCCAGTGCTGAGGACGAATTGGTCGTTCGTTTCCTGCCGACCACAATCCGTTCCGCATTTACCCGTTCACCGCGACAGTGGGGATCGCTCTTGATCCAACGGGCTCAAGCGCAAGCCCAGCGCCTCGCCGTCCGTCAGCGCCAAAGCGTCCTCCGTGCCGATACCTGGCTTGATGAATCGCTGGCGTTTGTGCCGGAGTAAGTCCAGCGTCCCAGCTCTGCTTTGGGGCGGGACGTTTTGAGCAGGCCCTCTGCCTGGATATTCCAGTAATCCAATGAACCGGAGTTGGAACCGCGGATGAACGCCGATAAACACTGATTCCGTGCGCTCACTCAGAAGGTGAGAGGCAACGGCTTCCTCTTATCCGCGTCAATCCGTGTCAATCCGCGGTTCTTCCCCCCCGGAACTTTGCGTTTCTACTCAAACGTTGTCCGGAGCGCCATGACGTAGTTACGGGAGGAGGAGCCCCGTTCGAATGTCCGACAGGAGCGCTCAAGCCGGGCCATGATCGCGTCGAATTCGGCTTGGCTCAGAGGTCGCGTGCCCAGTACGAGTGCTGCTGCTTGCCACATGTAGTCGTGGACGAAACCCAGGCTCCGCCCATCCGGCCGCCGCCGCAGCGCCGAATAGATTTCTTTCATCTCCGCGTCCCGCCGATCTCCGAAGAGATTGCTGATTTCGAGAACGTGCAGGTCAAGCAGGGCAAAGGAGTCATTGTAAGCCACGGGGTATGCCCCCAGTTCGGGCGGCTGTTTATCGCCTCGAAATAGTGCCTGCAGTGATTCCGTTTCCCAAAAGCAGAAGTCTTTGCCATCTGTCAGGTACACGGAGTTGCGCTTTCCGGCCGTTGGCATCACGGGCGCGGATTCGACGGGCTTTTCGAATGGAACAGCCACTCGAATGATTTTACCGAGGTTCAGCGGTTCCTGCTCAACCGCATAGATGAGACTTGGCACGAAATCTTTCAGCTCGAAAATTGGGTCGCTGCTTTTGTTCATGGTATTGAGATCTCTGCTATGCTGCGGGCTACGCTATGAACGATTTCCCCAACGCGGCTTGAAAGCAATTCAGGAATCCGCGGGAGGGTGTAGGACAAAAATCTGATTCCGTTGAAAAACAGGCCGTTTTCTTGGCACGAAATGTCTAGGAACCGATTGGGCGGGTCCGCTCTAAATGCCGTCAGCCAAGCTACAGTCTTCGCCTGCGGACTCAAATATTCACGCGAAGCCGTGAAAATGGCTTCGGCGATGGTCATCGCAGGACAGTGAAAGTGAGATCGTAGTTTCCAATGTCGTTGGACTTCGCATTCAGCGGCATTTCGAGGCCCCCATTGTCGAACCCGTCACGGCCAACGCTGTAGATGACGAATCCATTGTCCATACGCCGATACCGCAATGGCTCACCAGTGAATGAATCGATGGGCAGGATTGACAGAAATGCTGGTGTGAGGTCCATCAAGTTTTCAGGAGGCCGATTATGCTGAGCCCGATAACGCTCGATGGCCAGTGCCGTCTGTGCCAGACGAATACGCGAGAGGGTTGTGGCATCTCGTACTATCGCGTTTGCAACCGCAGGCAAGATCATACTCGACCATATATAATATCGCCGGCTCGCTGCCTCACGGAGCTGCTCGCACACGTTTGTCGCGACCAGACTTTCAGGCGGGCGCATTGCCGCGAGGGTAATATTGGTTTCCATCGCGCTGAACTGAACTGACGGGTGATACGATAGTGCAGGTGCGCCCGCCAAGCGGAGAAGACAACGAGACAGAGGAGGGCGATACCCTGGATTTCTTTCAATATCAGCAGCTGCCAGCGAGAGGGCGGGCGACGAGTCTTGGGCGGGATCGTTAAATTCATGGTGAGCCAGTCTGGGATACTCATGGTCCGCTTAGGATTCTTTGCTGTACCCCTACCTCAATTGTCGCCTTAATCTCCGCCTTAATCCATGACTCTACGCCATTTCGCATTCTGTTTCATTCTAGGCGCGCTCCAGACCGCTCTCGCCGAACCCCCCGCCGCTCCAAAAGCCTTCATCGACGGTACCTCACCGGGATGGCGGGCACTGGGCGAGGCGGATTTCGTCAACGTCAATTGTGCCACCAACACATGGACATGGCGGAATGGCGAAGTGCATTGCACCGGGAAGCCGGTCGGTGTCATTCGCATGCACAAGCCGATCACCAACTTTGAGCTCGTCGCGGAATGGCGGCATCTGCGGTCGGGTGGCAACTCGGGAATCTTCGCGTGGGCGAGTGATGCCTCGATCCAAAGACTGGCGGCGGGCCAGGGTCGATTGCCGGACGGCATCGAAGTTCAGGTGCTGGACCATGGCTACACCGAGCAATACGAGAAATCAGCGGGCAAGAAAGCCGATTGGTTCACGACGAACGGGGACGTGTTCCCGACCGGCCCCGCCAAGATGAAGCCGTTTCCTCCGGTAGCCCCGGATGGACAGCGGAGTTTTCCGCGGAAAAGTTTAAGTCGCGGCATTAACGAGTGGAACCACTACTACGTCCGCGCCATCAACGGCGAGATTCGGTTATGGGTGAACGGCGAGGAGGTCTCGGGCGGCACCGACTGCAAGCCGGCCACGGGCTACCTCTGCTTGGAATCCGAAGGCTCGCCCGTCGAGTTTCGCGGTTTGCGCATCCGCGAATTGCCGTAACCGGGGAGAGGGGCGATGCATGGGATATCCGGCCAATTAAATCGCGATCCAATCGACATTGTATTTCACAGCATGAAATGATTTGTTTCACGGTGTGAACGATATGCGAGCGCGCTGGCACGTCCGAAACCTCGATGCCGCACTCCGAGTGCTGCCTGTGACGGTGGTTACCGGTGCCCGACAGACGGGCAAAACCACTCTAGTCAAATCCCTCGGCCCGGCCCGCGCCTACTTCACGCTGGATGATATCGGAGTCCTCGATCAAGCCGAGCGTCATCCGGACGCATTGCTCAGCAACCGTCCGGTCACGCTCGATGAAGTGCAGCGCACCCCCGCGCTACTGCTGGCCGTCAAACGGGCCGTGGACGAGCGCCGGCGTGCGGGCGACTTCCTGCTCACGGGTTCGGCCAACCTGCTGCTGATGGCCCGGGTGGCCGACTCGCTGGCGGGACGGGCCATCTACCTGGAACTGCCTCCCTTCTGTCCGGCGGAGTGGTATGGGCGGAAAAATGCGCTCCTACCGCTCGATCGGCTCTTCGCCCCCGATTTTGACTTCCGAGAATGGCCCGTCGAAGTCGGCGACTGGCCGGCGTGGTTATTGCGGGGCGGTTTCCCCCCAGCGCTCGCCATCATGGCCGACTCCGATCGCGCGATTTGGTTTGCCGCCTACGTCCAGACCTACCTGGAGCGCGATCTCCGGCAGTTGAGCACGGTATCGAGCCTGCCCGATTTTCAGCGCGTGATGGCCCTGGCCGCACACCGCACCGGCCGCCTTTTAAACCAGGCCGCCGTTGCTCGCGACGCCGCACTCACCCATCCCACCACCCACCGTTATCTGAACCTGCTCGAAACCGGCTGCCTCGTCACCCGCATCCATCCGTTCGCCACAAACCCCAACATTGCGCTCGTTAAATCACCCAAACTCCTCTGGACGGATTGCGGTCTCGCGGCTTCCCTGGCGGGCATCAAGAATTCGCAGGATGTTTTGCATCGGCCTGACTCTGGCTTCTGGCTCGAACAGACCCTTTACCAGACGCTGCAAACTTGGCGCGCGATGGATCCACTCGATCGCAAAATTCATTTCTGGCGGGACCGTCCAGGACACGAAGTCGATTTCATTCTCGAACAGAAAGGAAAACTGGTTGCCTTGGAGATTAAGTCGGGCAGTACTGTGACCGATTCCGACGCGGCAGGCATCCGGGCGTTTCGGGATTCGCTCAAGAACAAGTCCTCCTTAGTGCGAAGCGTCGTCTTATATGCGGGCCAGAGCCGCCCGATCGACACCGATATTTTTGCGCTCCCGTGGGGCTGGATGGTTGCAGTCCGGTAGGCATCCGCTCGCGTATTCCGGTGGTAACGGCGAGCGGGAAAAATACTCACAGCGACTTCAGAATCTCCAGCGCCTTCGCCTCGAAGAGCTCATGCCATTCGGGCGCCACGAGGCAATCGCAATCTTCCTGGGCGTACCCGGTATTGCCGCGTTGTTTCTGGGTGGGCAGGTAGTAAATGTAGCCATTGCAATAGCCGGCCACGAAGGTGAATGGTGCCGGCGCCCGCCGTTTGATATTGAGACCAATTTCGACGGTCAGTTCACCGGGAAAGGTCACCAAAGTAAAATCTCCGATCCGCACCCCGGCAATTTCGACGTCCAGCGTGGGCTTTCCGGCCGCCTGATTGTGCGCGAGATGTTGCCGGAGTAAGGCAAGGTTTACATTCAATCGCGTCAACCGCTCCATGGCATGGATGTTCTCCAGGTAGGCGTCGACGCTCCTGCGATTTGCGTCATCCAGCTTCAAGAGGTTCTGCCGGCCGAGCGCCTGATCGTGGAGATAACCCTGCGAATAGAACGATGGGAAATCGGGCGAGATCTTTTGCTGCACAAACAGCGGGAGGAAGGACTTGAAATTGATGTCAGTCGGTTTGAGCGCAGTCAGCAGCTTCGACTGCTCGGCTTGGATCGCAACGATTCGTCGCTCCAAATCCGTGCCGCGCGGCAATGCGATGATTTCATTCAGGATCTTGAGTTCACCGCTGGACTTGGTCTCGATCTGTTTTAGTGCGCGCAGGACACTGAGACCGAGCATCGTTCCGAGCGGCTCGGCGCTGGGCGGGTGCTGCACATCCTTATACCGCACGGGATTTATGTCACCCCCGCAACCCTGCACGAATAGCGCGATCGCGCCCTCGCCCAAGCTTTCCTCGATCACCTTCGAGGCAAAGCCCGGAAAGTCCGCCGAGTTGCCAGTGCTGGGCGGATTCATGATGGGATGGCACGCGAAGTTGTAGAGCACGGCCAACGGTTTGCCATCCTCCCGATCGAGGCGAAGGAGTCCGATCTGAGGGTCAATGGGCCCAACGCCGGCCACCGCGTCATCGCGCGGCATCGCGTAAGCCCGTCGCATATCCACCTCGCTGCCGTCTTTCATCTTCAGCCGACGATTCTCGCTAATCCGCGCCTCGTGTCCGGTACCCGCGCCGACCCTCACCGGCACCATCGATCGCCACGCCGCTTTTACCGCCTGCACCGTGAGTGCATCGGTGTCACCGCGCACCACGCTGTGGCAGTGGCTGGCATTGATGAGGACATTCGTCGGCGGGATGCCGAGCTCCTTTTGCAGCTGAGCCCGAACCTTTGTGAGGTAGCCATTTCCGATTCTTCCAATCTCCCCGATGGCGACCGCATCGACCGTGACGATCACGGCAATATTTCTTCCCTCCTTGAGGACCAGTGCTTTTACATACGAGGGGTCGTTGACCGGCCCGGCGTCGCGATCGGTGATCTCCACCTTGGCGACGCCCGCCTGGATCGGGTCTGCCTCGGCGGCCAGCGGAGCGAGCAGAAAGGCGGTGAGAATCGCGATGGAGTGGATGGAGTGGAGCTTCATAGTTTGTATTGAGTGATTCCTGGCCGGAATTTCCGTGTTACGGTCAGGCCCAGCCCCTCCCACCGATGTGCCTTCGATCAATGGGAGTGGGGCACTCCCGTGGTATGTTGCCAGGCATGGAGGATATACCGAACGATTTCCTCGACGCCGAGGCCGTGTTTCACCTGCGCGAACACGAACGGCCCCTCACCCCGCATCCGGCGTGAATCCCGTTCCATCACGCCGAGGTCCGCCCCCACGGCCGGCGCGAGATCGGTCTTGTTGATCACCAACAAATCTGCCTGCGTAATTCCCGGCCCGCCTTTGCGGGGAATCTTGTCGCCGCCAGAAACGTCGATCACATACACGGTATAGTCCGCCAGTTCCCGACTGAAATGAGCCGCCAAATTGTCACCCCCGGACTCGATCAACAGAATTTCCGGGTGGAACTGACGGTGAAGTTCCTCCAGGGCGAGGAGATTCGCGGAGATGTCCTCGCGGATCGCAGCGTGCGGACATCCACCCGTCTCCACCGCACGGATACGTTCCGCCGGGAGCGCGTCGTTCCGGGTCAGAAATTCGCAGTCTTCCCGGGTAAATATGTCATTCGTCACGGCGGCGATGCTTCGCTCCTGGCGGAGACGCCGGCACAACTGCAGCATCAGAGCCGTTTTCCCGCTCCCGACCGGCCCGCCGATCCCGACGGTAAAGGCACGGGTTGTATAATTCCGATCGAGTGGAGACTCCCGTTGGTGATACTGGCCCGGATGATCCATGGGCTCATGCGTATGGCCATGGTCCCCATGAGTGTGGGCATGTGAGTGAGTAGACGAAGGCGAAGGCGTCATAGAGGAACGGAACTCAACTTTGAAAAAGACGGGAGTAAAGCCGGTCATGAGTGCCCTGCCAGAGATCCAGGAGCGGTGACGTCTGGCAGGCGTCGTCAATCCCAAGATGGAAGCACTCCTCCATCAAAGTTTCCAGAATCGGAGTCATCCGGCCTTGCAAAGCCTGAGCCTCGAGAGGCCCGACAATTCCGAGGCGAACTGCCGCCGAACAGTAGCCGCGCACCTGTTGAAAGAGGAACAGTCTGGCTGTCTCTCCACGCTCGAGGCCGAGGCAATTTCCCACGGCACCCAGCATCGGTGCAAAGTGTCCAAAGGGCGGGGCGAAATCCGGAATAGAAAAAATCCGAATCGACGAAGCCATTAGAGCGCGGCCCTGAAACCGACTGGCGCGATTGGCGACGTGATTGGAGATGAACGCCTCACACTCCCGATCGATGAAAGGCAATTCTTTAGGTTCCTGATGGGCTGGATGAAGGAAAGGCAAGCTCGCCCGAGCGGCCTGGCGCAAACCAGATTCGACAAAGGACGCCAGGTCATTTCGGTTGCGGATTTCGCCATGCTGCCAGGCCGTCTCCAATCCGCCCGAATGGACGAATCCGCCGGAGGGAAATGCGGAATCCGCCAATTGCAGCAGGAGCCACACATTGCCGGCGGTGGGCAATTTGCCTGGGAACGCAATCAACGGGTCCGACGCCATCGGGTTCCAAACCGCCGGACTTTCCGGATCTCGCCGCGGATGAAATGCGTCTCCCACGGTTCAAAAAAGAGAATACCGCTGCGCCAGCGGCAGGACGCGTGCCGGTTCACAAACGAGCGGAACGCCATCCGCCGTCACAAGGTAGGTCTCGGGATCGACGGTGATCCTCGGCATGGCATCGTTCCATTTCATGTCCTTCTTGCCAATGGAACGGCATCCGCGGACCGCTTCGAGGCGTTTGGTCAATCCGTAGGCCGCCGCCACGCCGTGCTCATGGCAGACTTGGCTGATAAACGCCACGGAGTTTCCACCGGGTGCCCTGCCAAACGCGCCAAACATGGGGCGCATCAGGACCGGTTGTGGCGTGGGAATACTGGCATTGGGATCTCCCATTTGTGCCCAGGCGATGATCCCGCCCTTGAGAACCATTTCAGGTTTGATGCCAAAAAATGCCGGTTTCCAGAGCACAAGGTCCGCCAGCTTGCCCACTTCGATCGATCCCACCAAGTGACCCATACCGTGGGCAATCGCTGGATTAATCGTGAACTTAGAGATATAACGCTTGATCCGGAGGTTGTCGTTGTTGCCTTTCTCCCCAGGCAAGCTGCCGCGCTGCCGTTTCATCTTGTCGGCCGTTTGCCAGGTGCGCGTGATTACCTCCCCAATCCGTCCCATCGCCTGGGAATCGGAACTCATCATGCTGATCGCCCCAAGGTCATGCAGAATATCCTCCGCCGCAATGGTCTCTCCGCGGATTCGGCTCTCGGCAAAGGCAACATCCTCGGGAAGTCCGGGATCGAGATGGTGGCACACCATCAGCATGTCGAGGTGTTCATCGATGGTATTGACGGTGTACGGACGCGTGGGATTGGTGGAGCTGGGAAGGACATTCGGTTCCCCGCAGATGCGGATGATATCCGGAGCGTGTCCGCCGCCCGCACCCTCGGAATGGTAGGTATGAATCGTTCGTCCCCGAATGGCGGCAAGGGTCGCCTCCACGAACCCGGACTCGTTCAACGTATCCGTGTGGATGGTCACCTGGACGTCGTATTCGTCCGCAATCCGGAGGCAGCAGTCGATGGCTGCCGGGGTGGTTCCCCAGTCCTCGTGCAACTTCAGGCCGATGGCGCCCCCGAGAACCTGTTCCGGCAGTCCGGCCGGCAGTGCCGTGTTGCCTTTGCCCGTGAACCCAAAGTTCAACGGCAGGCCGTCCGTGGCTTCGAACATCATTCGCAGGTGATACGCTCCCGGAGTACAGGTCGTGGCGCACGTGCCCGTCGCCGGCCCCGTGCCTCCCCCAACCATGGTAGTCAAGCCAGCGGCGATGGCTTCGAAGGCCTGCTGCGGGCAGATGAAGTGAATATGGGTGTCGAGCCCGCCCGCCGTCACAATTAATCCTTCACCCGCGATCACTTCGGTCGTGACTCCCACCACCATTCCGGGTGTCACACCGGGCATAACGTCCGGATTGCCGGCCTTGCCAATCCCCGAAATGCGTCCGTGCTTGATTCCGAGATCCGCCTTGTAGATGCCGGTCGAGTCGACCACCAGCGCGTTCGTGATGACGCAATCCAATGCCTCCGCCTGACTGACACCCGCGGCCTGTCCCATCCCTTCCCGAAGGGTCTTGCCGCCGCCAAATTTGCATTCGTCCCCGTAGACAGTGTGGTCCCGCTCGACCTGGAGTATGAGACTCGTATCGCCGAGACGCAGCCGGTCCCCCGCAGTCGGACCAAACATCTCCGCGTAATGCGCGCGCTTCATCGTATGTGCCATGTCATCCCTCCTTGTGAGCGAAGCCACCGTCCCGGACCCGCCGCATCGTTGCCTCCCGGTTCGCGTCGGACATCGGGCCGTTGGCAAGGTTATTGCCTCCTCGAATGACGCGTGCACCGGCGATCTCAACAAGACGCACCGTCCGGGTTTCGCCCGGTTCAAATCGAACGGCGGTGCCGGCGGGAATATCCAAGCGTTTCCCGTACGCCTTGTTGCGATCAAACTCCAGGCGACCGTTGGTTTCAACAAAGTGATAGTGACTGCCCACTTGGATTGCCCGATCCCCCAGGTTGGTGACGGAGAGACTGGCCGTCTCGCGGCCGGCATTCAGCTCGAGGTCACCGTCGGCCGGCAGGCACTCGCCGGGCTCCCAGGTGTCCTCCGCCTCCGCCCCATCGAATTGCGAAGGGGACGGCACCGGTAGAAAACTACCATAGAGTGCCAGGGTCAAATCTCCATCCTCGCGGGCGATGGGATGGTGTACCGTGACCAATTTTGTTCCATCGGGAAAAGTGCCCTCAACCTGCACGTCTTGGATCATCGAAGGCACGCCGGGCATGACCTGGCGTCGTCCAAGGAACTGGCGCCCGAGGTCCATCAAGTTGGCCACCGACCGGCCGTCGCGGATGAACTCCAGCAGTTGAGTTGCGATCAAAGCGACGGCTTCGGGGTGATTCAGACGCAGTCCTCGGGCGAGCCGTTTCTGAGCTAGAAATCCGGCACTATGAAGCAACAGTTTGTCGATTTCGCGCGGGGAGAGATGCATGGATTAATACTTCCGTGCCCAAGGATCATCGGAAAGGATTTCGGAAAGAAACCGCAAGCGCGACCGAACTGCAAGCGTTGCCTCTTCGACGGACTCGCTGGCCAACCGCAAAACACACCCGCTGCGCAACGGGCTAACGCTCTGAATCAACGCCCCACCTCGATGTACGGGGAGGGATCCAATGTCTGCCAAGAGGACGTTGGCGAAAGGTTGGACGCCTTCCCCGAGGATCAGGATCATCGCAACACAATTGAAACGGCCCAGCCGATGAGATCCCGCGAGCGAGCCGTCCGGAGGATCCAGGCGAAGGCTATCCACAAAGATCCGCTCTCCCTTTACCCGCACCTCATTGCGACTTTCATAGCCGTTGAACTGCCAGCGTTCCCCCCGGGCACTGCGCCCGGAAGTAACCCAATCGAGGAGGACCAATCCGGCACCCGGCGCTAGGTTGAAACATTGGCGCTGCACAAATCGAGAACCCGCAAACGGTTGTACCGGGTCCGGAGCGAGAACCAGCAGGGAACCCGGATCGAGCCGTGCATCAAGACGGTGTCTGCATGGAAGTGCCCCCGGGTTTCGGAAAATCTTCGTGGACGACTGGGTCCCGGCATAGCACCGGGCATTCGCGCCCAAGTGCATATCGATGTGAGTTTGATCCCCGGCAACCATGCCGCCGCCAAAGCTGCTGAGGCAGGCCCACACCGAGGGGCCACGGCTCTTCGGGATCAGCAGCTTGAGCGGCGAAGTTGCCCAAACGGATGTCACCGTGCTGACGCCACGAATGGACTGCACCGTGATTCCTCCTCGCCCGGCAGATTCTCGTTCAGCGACGAAGGACACCGCCTCGTCCATCACGGGCCGTGTCGCGAAGGCGGTGCGTTGCCGCGTCATACCGTGAGATGTCGTTTGACAACTTCCTCGTTCAGATGCGCGATGGCACCCCCGGCTACGACCACCCCGCGGTCCATGATGAAGAACCGGTCGGCGACGCTCAGACAAAAATCAACGTATTGTTCGACGAGGAGAATGCTAATCTTGCCCTCGCGCTTGATGCGAAGAAGCGTTTCTCCGATCTGGTCGATGATATTGGGCTGGATGCCTTCCGTCGGCTCATCCAGCAGCAGCACTCGCGGACGAGTCAGCAAAGCCCGGGCGATCGCGAGTTGCTGCTGCTGACCCCCGCTCAAGACGCCGCCCTTTCGCGAGAGCATCTCGCCCAAGACGGGAAAGAGTTCGAGAACCCGGTCTAATTCATCCTGCCTTTCCGAACCATGGACTACTTGGCTCAGACGGAGGTTTTCTCCCACGGTTAAGTTCGGAAAGATATCCCGCCCCTGGGGAACATACCCGATGCCGCTCCGAGAACGCATCTCAGGCCGCATCGCCGCGAGATCGTGTCCATTCAACGTCACCGAACCGCCGTCCATGCGGGCGAGTCCAATAATGGCCTTGAGGGTCGTGGTCTTGCCGACGCCATTTCGCCCCATCAGGCAGACCAAACTTTTCTCGGGAACGTCCAACGTGACGCCGCGGAGAATGCGCGACCCGTCGTACGAAACCGAAATGTCATTGAGCTGAAGCATCGATCACGTTCTTTTCTTCCGCCCCAAATAGGACTCGATCACTCGCTCATCGGATTGAACTTGATCGACCGTTCCCTCGCAGAGGACATGTCCCTGGTGCAGCACCGTGACCTTGCGGGCAATCTGCCGGACAAAGGTCATGTCATGTTCGATGACGATAATGCTGTGTTTCCCGGCCAGACTCAGCAGCAGCTCGCCGGTCCGGGCCGTTTCTTCATCGCTCATCCCCGCGGCGGGTTCATCGACCAGCAACAAGCTGGGATCCTGGGCGAGTAACATGCCAATCTCAAGCCATTGCTTTTCACCATGGGAAAGGTGCCCGGCCTGCCGACCCGCCCTGGCACCCAGCCCGACGATTTTAAGCACTCCATGAATTCGGTCCCGTTGCTCCGACGTTAGGCGCGAAAAAAGCGTACTCCAGACGCTCCGGGGACCCGCGAGCGACAACCAGATGTTCTCAAACACGGTGTGATCACTATAGACCGATGGCGTCTGGAATTTCCTCCCCACTCCGAGACGATTTATCTCGAATTCACTCAGGCGCGTCAGATCGGTGTCCTTCCCAAACTCGATCTTGCCACTGTCCGGACGCGTGCGGCCGGTGATCAAATCCAGCATGGTGCTCTTGCCAGCGCCATTGGGTCCGATTACAACCCGAAGCTCCCCCACATCCATGTAGAACGTAAGATCCCGGATGGCGCAGAAGCCCTCGAACGACTTGTTCACGTTTTCGAGCAGCAGAATGAATTCGGGCGTTGGGAGGCTCATGCTTTGGGCAGATCAGCAGCGCCGCGGACCGCGACCGTGTCGGAAGGGGCTGACTTGGATCGACGCAGGCGGTGCAGCACTGCGCGGAACTGCGCGGGTAATCCGACCAACCCCTGGGGCATGAAGAGGGTCGCACCAATAAATAATCCGCCCAGGAGGTAAAGCCACTGTTCCGCAAAGGCCCGCGTGGCATAACTCTTCAAGGCGTTGACTCCGATGGCACCGAGGATGGGCCCCACCAAGCTACCCCGTCCTCCGACCGCCACCCACACAACCGCTTCGAGCGATTTTTCAGGGGACATTTCGCTCGGATTAATAATCCCCACCTGCGGGACGAACAGTGCGCCTCCGAGGGAACAGATCACCGCGGACAGAACGAAGACGAAGAGTTTAAAATCAGGTGTAGCATAGCCAGAGAACAGAACGCGGTTCTCGCTGTCACGGATTGCCCGTTGAATCTGGCCGAATTTGGTCGACGTCAGCCACCGGCACAGCAGGTAAACCCCGAGCAAGAGGACACCCGATGCGATATAGAGCCACCGCTTGGTGGCCGGTGCGTTGATTGCGTAGCCGAGAATGAATTTGAAGTCGGTCAGCCCATTGTTGCCGCCGAAGGTAAAGTCATTGCGGAAAAACATCAACGTGGCGGCATAAGTCAACGCCTGGCTTAGGATTGAAAAATAGACGCCCTTGATCCGCGCACGGAAGGCGAGGTAACCGAATGCAAGGGCTACCGCAGCGGGCACCGCAATCACGGCGGCACTTGCAAACCAAAAACTGCGAAACGGAGTCCAATGAGGCGGAAGCCCACCCGAAGCGGGAAATCGCTTCGGAAATTCCAGAAAGACCATGAAGTCGGGAATATCCGCCTGGTACTGCCCCAAGCGTCCAATCATCAACATGAGGTGCATTCCGAGAGCGTAACCGCCGAGTGAAAAGAAGAGGGCCTGCCCCAGGCTGAGCAAGCCGGTGTAACCCCAGAGCAGGTTCACCCCCAACGCCAAGACGGCATAGCAAAGATACTTTCCGTAGAGCGAGATCGCGAAATTGCTGACATGGAACGGGTTCCCAGGGGCGACAAACGCGTTGAGACAGGGGATGACAACGAGCGCCACCAGAATGATGGCTGCCAGGATGCTGGATTCCTGCCTGGAGAAAAGTGGCTTCATTGTCAACCGTCGAGGCTGCGACTTCGGCTGGCGAAGATTCCCGAGGGTCGCCACTGCAGAAAGAGGATGATCGCCGCCAGGACCGTAATCTTGCCCATCACGGCGCCAAGCCATGGCTGAAGGATTTGATCGGTCACACCGATTCCCAACGCGGCATAAATGGTTCCAACCAGGCTTCCGACGCCCCCCAACACGACAACCATGAAGCAATCGAAGATGTAATTCTGCCCCAGGCTGGGTCCGACATTGGCAATCTGGGAAAGACACGCCCCCGCCATGCCGGCAAGCCCTGACCCCAAGGTGAACGTCATCATATTTACCCGGTCGGTCCGCACGCCCAACGCCGCGGCCATCGGACGGTTCTGCATCACCGCCCGGATCTGAAGCCCAAGGGATGTGCGTGTCAGCAGGAGATAGGTCAACACAACGACGAACACAGCGAATCCGATGACGAACATCCGATTGTAGGCGAGGAGAACATCCTGAATCACCCAACTGCCGCTCAGCCAACTCGGCGCGCCGACCTGCACGTTCGCGGCACCAAATATTTGCCGGATGAGCTGCTGCAGAACAAGGCTCACACCCCACGTCGCCAGGAGCGATTCCAGTGGCCGTCGGTATAGAAATCGAATGATTCCCCGCTCGAGCGCGAGGCCCACGGCTCCCGCTGTCACAAACGAGGCAAACAGCGCGGCCACAAAAAAGCTATCGAACCCCGCTCCGCTTGCGCCAAACCACCCCTTAAAAGCGTTCTGTGTCACGTAGGCCGTATAGGCACCAATCATCATCACTTCTCCGTGCGCCATGTTGATGATACCCATCAGGCCAAATGTTATGGCGAGTCCGAGCGCCGCCAACAACAACACCGCCGCCAGACTCAGGCCACGGAACCCAGTGCCGAAGAATGTCGCTCTCCGGATATGCGATTGAATTTCGCCGAGCGCGGTGTCCGTTGCGTCCAGCGTCTCCTGACCATAGAGCGCCGGGCTCTCCTTCGCCATCTTGCGGAGAGATTCGAGGAACGTGAACGCGTTGACGGAGCGCACTTTTCGCAGGTACTCAATCGCGCCCAACCGCGTCGCAACATCTTCGGAAGCCAGGTGCGTCGTGGCCACGGCCTCGGACAATGCGCGGGTTACTTCACCGTCGGATTCCATTTGCAGGCGCCCTTCCAGAAACGGGAGGTATTCCAGACTTTGTTCTTGCCCGAGTTTGATGGCGGCATCCCGGCGTAGCTTCGGGTTGGTATCCGCCAGGGCAAACAGGTCGAGCGTCATCTTAATCGCCCGGCGCAACTTGGAGCTGGTGTCGAATGCCGTCAGATCCGACAGAAGAAGAGAAAGCACACCCCCGGCGGCATCCTTCAGCAGCTGTCCGTCGATAACCCGAATTCCATGGACCCGTCCGTCGGAATCCGTTTGGCCCTCGGGCAAAAACGGGGTCCGAACTTCATTCGTTTCAAAAAGATAAACACCGCCCTGCCGCCAGGCAGCCAGTACTTGCTGCACCCAGAGGTCTCGCGATACCGCCAAGCTGCGGACAATTTCAATCTGCTCTGATTCGTCGTCCGTCAACAGCGCCTCCACCAGCCGGCTCCGCTGTGCGACGTCCGCCGCATTTCCAGTCATCGAGCCAAAAAGCATGGCGCACAGGATGGTCCAGCGCAGAAAAGTCATCCGATAAAATAGGACAGTTAGGAACGTAAGCTGGGAGGGGGGCAGATTGAGGAAAATCCACCCCCCACCCGTTTGCGCTCAAACACACCCGTCAAGGAAGGTACTATTTGGAAGAAAGAAACTTGTCGCTAAAGGGTTCCCCGGCGACCGGCCCGAGCGACTTGATTATCTTGAATTGCCCCGTGGCAAGAGTTTCACCAATGAACACTGGATTCACAAGGTGATGATTGGCCTGCATCCTCACTTCACCGGCCGGCCCCTTGAACTTCTGGCCAATCAACGCAGCGCGAACCAAATCGACATCGAACGAGCCGGCCTTCTCGACCGCCTGCTTCCACAGGTAAACCCCCATCCGCGACAGGTTCATCGGGCTGCACGTCACTCGATTCTTGGGATCCACGCCGCTGACCGTGTACGCAATCCCCGACACTTTCGGAGCCTTCAGCCAATCCGAGAAATCCCGGACAAACTTCTTGTTCTCCGGCGTCTTCAAGGACATGAAATAGGTCCAGCAGCCGAGATGACCGACGAGTTGCTTCGCCGGTAGACCGCGGAACTCATCCTCGGAAATCGAGAACGAGACGACCGGGCAATTTTCGGAGGTCAACCCGGCATTGGCGAACTCTTTAAAGAACGGGATGTTGGTATCCCCGTTCAGCGTGCTGATCACGCACGCCTTGCCAGCCGAGGCAAACCGTTTAATTTCAGCAACGATGGTCTGGTAATCGGTGTGACCAAACGGAGTATAGATCTCCACGATGTCGGAGTCGGGAATGCCCTTCATCTTCAAATACTTCTTCAGGATCTTATTCGTGGTGCGCGGATAGACGTAGTCAGATCCTACGAGATAGAATTTCTTCTTTCCTTCGCCAAGCATGTAATCGACTGCCGGCACCGCCTGTTGGTTCACCGCTTCGGCGGTGTAGAAGATGTTCTTGGACAACTCCTCGCCTTCATACTGGACCGGGTAAAAGAGCAGACCGTTATCCTGCTCAAACACGGGTAGCACCGATTTCCGACTGACCGATGTCCAGCATCCAAACACCGCGGCGACCTTGTCCTGCTCCAGCAGTTGTTTGGCCTTCTCCGCGAACAATGGCCAGTTGGATGCGGGATCGACGATCACGGGCTCGATCATTCTACCCTTCACACCCCCGGCCTTGTTGATCTCGTCGAAGGTGAAGAGTAGGACGTCTTTGAGCGACGTTTCACTGATGGCCATTGTTCCACTGAGGGAGTGGAGCACGCCGACCTTGACGGTGTCGGCCGCGTGAGCGTGGAAACCCAGGAAGCCTGCTAAAACAGCTGGCATCAGTTTCAGAGAGAAGTATTTCATAGATTTAAATATATTTTTGAAGTAACGGGAACTTGTTGCTTGTTTTCAGTTTAAGGAAGAAGCACGTCTGGAAAAGGTAGGCTTAAAACAGGTAGGATATGCCGGCACCAATGAAGACCCGGTTGTCTTGCGTTCCGAATCCGTCGGTAAGGGTTGTGTGATCATACCGGATTTCCGGCTGAATCTTGATCTGTGGCAGCGGCTTGAAATTGAGCGTGAAGGCCACACTCGATAGATCCTGACCGCTATTAAGCGGAAAACCGAGCGGATCCGCTGACGCGTCGACACCGTCGGGATCGCTCAGATACTCCGCCCGAACGGCTGCACTCAGTTTGGGGTTGATCGTATACGACAACCAGCCGCCGGTGGACCAAACAGGGGACGTGTTGCCGTTGATCTTGAAGCTGAAGTAGTCGAGTTCGGTGCCAACATGCCAGTTCTCGCCCAGCGTAGCCCCACCGAGCAGTGAACCGCCCTGCAGAACGTCGATGCCGGTGTTTTCACGCCCCGTGAATCCGATCAGGCTCAACCACGCTGCGTCACACGGCTTAATCCCCAGAGCCATCATGACCGTCTTACTGTTGTTGTTGTCGATCGGGCCCGCGTACATGCCGTTCTGCAATCGAACCTTCACATCCAGCCAATCGGTAAATGTGTAGCCCACCTGAGCACCGGCGGCTGGGGGGTTGCCCGTGTAAAACCATTGGTAGCCCTGCGAGAAATTATCGTTGACCGCGCCGCCGTCACCAGACTCGTAGTTCAACAGCGATATCATTTCACCGGCACGGACATTGAGGCCGGTGCCGACGGGCAGATTCATTTCGACATAGGCCTCGCGGAGATTTTCAAATCCAACGGTCCCAGCCTTCGTATTGACGATGGCAGCATCCTGCCCGAAAATGAGCGAAGTCCTATAGGCGACGTCGTACTTTTCGCCGCTTCGCTCCACGGGTGCACTCGCGAGCGTCAATTTCACCTTATTCAGGGAGAAGCTATTGGCTGTCCGGTTCCATAGATAGCCCGGTGACGTGCCGTTGGGCGGATTCGACGTGTCGTAGAAATAGGAAGCCGTGACAAATCCGCTCAACGTCGTGCTGGAAAGCGCCTTAACGGGCTTCGAAGAACTGGAGCTGTCGAGGATACCTTCCTTCTTGGCAACAGCCTCCAGGTTGTCGAGCCGCATTCGCAGCTCCTGGTTTTCCCTCTCGAGCTTGTCCATCTTGGGGGAGTCCTGCGCGAACGCGGGCATAATGCCCCCAAAAAGGGCGCTCGCGAGGCTGAGTCGGTAGTATGCGGGTCTGGGTGGTTTTAATCTCATGGTTGGTTTTTAGGGTGAGAACACTGTCTTGAGCCCGCTTCACCTAGGGTCCAAAGCCGTGTACCAGGATTCGCCGCGACTCAATCGGACCCCCCACGAGCAGGTGGCCTTCCAGGTCTGGTGAAATGCCTTGGCGGCATCCATGAATTACCCTCATGGAGTGGTCGAAAAGGCTCTAAAAAGGGCTAGTCGCACACAGTGCTGCCAGCGTCTGCGTCGAGTGATTGGGCGTAAGTTTTTTGAGAGGCACTCAAATCGACACTTTTACCGACGAGTATCGGCTCGATTCTCCACAGCCTGCGCATTTATCACCAGCATCCCGGTTGGTATTAGATTCCGCACTGACACCGTCCTTAGTCAGTCAGCGAAAACCCAATCTCCAGCCCGCAGTTTTTCCGCGCACGGGCCAAAGGATGGGGCGCGGGCGACGATCCCAACTCACGTCCGCCCTGGGAGCGGTGATTTCCCTGCTATCGTGCTGTGCTGGCAGCGGAAGCCGGACTCGCCGGCACCGCAACATTGTGGTTTTCTACGGTCGCATGGCGTCAAACAACGTAATCACGATCGACGGGGGAGCGCATACGGGCAAATCGACTGCGGCACAACGACTGGCGGCGCAGCTCGGTTGGGACTGGGTCTCCACCGGTGCCTTTTACCGCGGTCTTGCCTGCGTGGCCGATGCCGCGGGCATCGCGCCCGACGACGAGGCCGCCCTCGTCGGCCTGATCGGGTCGCAAGAATTCCAGGTCGTACTCACCGCGGAGGCGACCCGCTTCGAATCCAAGGGACGGGATCTGACCGGTGAAATATTTACGCCGCGCATCGGTGACTTGACACCGCGCATCAGCCGACTTCCCGGAGTGAGAGCGGGCCTCCTGCAGGCTCAACGAGATCTTATCCGGGGCCGCCGCGGCTTAGTCGTAGAAGGCCGAGACTGCGGGACAGTGGTTTTTCCGGACGCGCTCTTAAAATTCTGGTTTATCGTCTCGGATGAAGCGGCGGGCGCGCGTTGGGCCAAGAGCCATCAATCAACTCTCCCCGAAGCCCTGGAGCATATTCGCGAGCGCAATCGTCGCGATGCCGGACGGGCCACCGCCCAGATGAAACCGGCATCCGATGCGATTACAGTCGATACCAGCGATCTGGACCCGGACGCTGTCCGGAAGCTTCTGATACACCATTGTCAGCAGGCGGGTTTGGTGAGCCTGTTCACGGCTTCCCAATCCGCAAACGCCTTCTCGACTATTCTATAAAACGCTATGATTAAGGCAGATACAGAAACAGCGTTTTTCCCATTTTAGCACAATCGGGTAGCATATCTGTTACCTTTTGTTACCCTAAGATCAGCGGGGGGGGTGCTTGTCTGAGCGGCAGGAAAGGTGGTGCCGGGCGGTCAATGATGGATTCAAGGGCCTGCCTGCTCACCAGAATCCCGCGGTGGCGGGAGCGGTGACGCCTACGTTGACGGCGTCAACTGGGGCGTCGGTGCGAGGAAAGGGGCGCGCATGGCCTAGGAATGTCCCGTCACGTCCCGTCATGTCTCCGTTCTCGCCGGGAAACGGAGATGCACGTCGTCAACTTCTCCGACCGGTGGGTGTTCGGATCCTCGGACGGCCTCCAGTGGCGGGGGGGGTGTGGCCCATGTGACGGATGGCTGCAGAGGGGACGGGGGCCGGCCCTGGGGTGGGTAGTAGGACGCCACCGCGGAATAGACCCGACGCATGGTGCGGGGGATTGGGTCATTTGATTGGGGTTTCACCAGCGGGAGGGTGGAATTCGGCCGTCATGTTTTTGCCCGAGTTTGTTGGTAATTCCACGACCAGAGGTCTCCCTTGGGACAGCAACAGCAAGGACACTCCAACCATTCCTTCCGGGAAATATGCGGCAGAGTCGCCCTTCGAAGGGTTGAACTCCACGTCCTCCGGCTCCGCTTTCCCCCATCGAATTCTCCCAACAATCTTGCCGTGGTTGTCGAAGTCACGTTTAAGGGAGTGATCTGAGGTTACGAAAATCTCCATTGGTTTCTTGGGCCTCTTTCTCAAAATGAGCACCGATGAGTCCCCGGGCAAAGATGTCGTCTTGGCCGCGAGGGTGGCGTACTTCGTGAGATTGTCGTCCATTGGGCTTTTGGATGTGGACACATCCCACTTTTTCCACGGCTCAACTTTGGAGTCAGTGGCAAGCGGGCCATTTGTTGCGGCGGGTGGGATGCCGCTCGCCTTTGTCGCCGCGGTGATTCGGGGTTGGCGCAAACTTGCGCTGAGAAATCCAGCGCCGGCGGCTGTCAGAAAAAAGAAGCCAAGGGAAAGAATAACGCCCGTAATGAAGAAACAAACAGTCCCCCAGAAGACGTAGTGGAAAATTCCACGTTTCGCCTTGAGCGGGTTTCCGCAATGGGGACATGAATCCGCTGCGCTGGAAACCTGCTGTTTGCATTCTCCGCATAAGATCATCGCCATGAGTTTGAACGTGTTCCTCGCGGTGCCGGGCGGTCAACACCGAATCAACGACCCCCACGCCTCGCCGCCGTCCCGTAAAGTTCCGCGGAGGCGGTGGTGCTCCGCCTGGGTCACTGCCGAAGCCGCTTCATCCGCGCTCGGATCTTTCGGAGTTGCGCACGCTTGGCAGTCAACTCGGCGGAGTAGTTTCGAATGCTCGCCGCGCCCGCTCCTCCACCTCGCCGGGATTCGAACTCCATCCATCCTTGAATCTGCTCCATGTCGGCCGCCAGCTTGCGGCAAAGGAAACCGAGGTTGGCTTGGCCTGCATCGGCCCTGCCCGCGGCGAGGTCGCGGCGCATTTGCTTGTCGACTTGGCCGAGGTTGATCCGGGTCAACGTCCGCGCGCTTCGGTCGCCATAGAGCAAGCCAGAGATCATCGCCCGGATGTCATCAACGGGCTTCCTTTCGGTGATCCATCGGGCGG
>CAMAUY010000088.1 GCA_945861565.1 Akkermansia muciniphila | reverse complement strand
AGCTTTGAGCCTCAGCTCGCGCCGACGGGCGGACGGAGTTACCAAACCAGCCCCGGGTCGAGACGCTCCCAGAAGGAATTTCCTCGGTTTCGCAATCCCTCTCCCAAGAAAACTTCACTAATCACCCACTAATTCTTCTGAAGAGCCTGAAAAACATCAACAGCCTGCCCTACGGCAGTGCAATTCTTGACGACAAAACCCGAAGCTTTGGAAGCCATCATCAAAAGATCCTGATCATTTACGACGCCGCCATCGACGAGCTCGTCGCCTTTTGTGGGGGCATCGATTTTAATCGAGACCGCCTCTATCCCTTGGGTACCAACGGGGCAGGCCAGAAAGGGGGGCCGGATCACGATGTTCATTGTATGGTGGTAGGCCCTGCGGCATGGGATCTCCTTCAGATTTTCCGCGTACGATGGGCCGACCACCCCAAACGAGCCAGTCTACCTACGTCCCCCATTAACAAGCAGAGGTTGACCGGAATCAGACTCCCTCGCAACATCGAGGCCACCATCCATCCGGATCATAAGCAGTGGGCCCAGGTGGGTCACACTTATCCACCTCCGGGACCGTCGGCGTATACACAATGGTACGATTTCGCCCCTCGCGGCGAGCAAACCGCCCGAGCTATTATCCTTCATGCCATTGCGCGTGCCACGAACTACATCTATCTGGAGGACCAGTACATGGTGAGTCCGGAAGCGAGCAGGGCGCTGCAAGCGGCGCTCATTAAGAATCCTAAATTGCAGCTAATCATCCTGATTCCGGACCCACTATTCACGGATCCCCAACCGTTTTACAAAGACCATCAAGCCCAGTTTCTCGCCCGACTCAAGTCCGTCGCAAGGGATCGTGTTAGGGTCTTTGTGCTCGACAACCCCGGCAACGTACACTCCTACGTTCATTCAAAAACATGGATTTTCGACGACGAGTTTGCCATCATCGGCTCCGCGAACTGCAACAGCAGGAGCTGGACCTACGACAGCGAGGTCGTCATCGGCATCTGCGATCCTGGGAATGGTGTAAACCAGAGGATGCCGCACCGTCTCCGAGTTCGGCTCTGGTCGGAGCACCTCAATATTCCCGAGAACGAATTGGATGATTGGAGCACCGCGCTCGCGCGCTGGGTTAACCCGCCTTCGGGCCGTCACATAAGGCGCTACATTGACTCCGTGAATAACAGGCGCCCGCTGAGACTTCAGTTATTGCTCGATGGCGTCTGGAATAGGGAGATCGATCCCGATGCAGGACCTTTGCGCTAAGAGTTCAGCCAAGTCCGATGGAGCGCGACTCCGCACCGGATCGCTTTTGCCTCGGGACAATGTCAGAATATGAGAACCGCACTATTCCTCTTCATCGTAACCAGTTTGCATTTTTACGCCACAGTTTCGGCTCATGCGCGATGGGCAAGCGATCCAGAATTGGGCATTGATGAGAATTGCGGCATTAATCCTGACGATCCCGAGCGCGAAACATTCCTGTTCCTCACCCGCTTCGGCTTGTATCTTCAGTCGTCGTCGTCGCAGGTGACGCCCGATTTCCCAGGCGTCGATGGCGGCTCCGGCCAAGGCTCCGGTTCGCCGCCGTTCTTCGCTTCGATGGTGTTCAGCCCGGGGACAAATTCCGCGACGGCACCGCTCCTGCGGCGCGGAGGAGTGGTCTATTCCTTCAGCCGGGAAAGAAATATCAGGGCGAACTCTCCTTCGGCCGAAGTGAGTACGACGAAAAGACAACAGTGCCGCCGCTGCTATTCGACACGTTCGACTCCAAACAAACGCGGTTTCCACTACGAGGCGCGGTAACAGGCGGCGGAACTGAATCACCCGCCACCGTGCGATCGATCGTTCCGGCGGGAGATGGAAAATTTACACTAACGGTCAACACACCCGGAGCGTCCTCAGTCATTGTCGAGACGAGCGTTGATCTGGATACCTGGGCGCTGCACGCTCAAATGCCGGCCGGCCCCGCCGGGGTCACCCAGTTCGATTTAACAACTTCGGCTTTGGAGCGAACTCGATTTTACCGCGCTCGGACCGCTCAGTAAGGCGCGGAGAGTGCCTGCCAGGCCATCTCGTCTTGACCCTTTTCGCCGGGCATTTCGAGTGGGATCCGTGGGTCACCGATTGGTTATACCATTGAATTTAGCCGCGAAAAAAACCATGCGGCCCTTCGGTAGTAGTTTTTTGAGATAGATTTTGGGATGGATGTTCCGGATTGGCCCGTCGGAAAAACGCTCTGGCTCGGAGGCGGGGGAGTTTACCCCAGGCCGAGCGCCGAGCGATCCATGGGAAGTGCTGTCGAGAGTGTCAATACCACTATTTCCCGCCATCCTCGATCCGATAGAGATGCGTTTTCGTTCGGAGAATGAAGGCTTTGCCAGAGATCGCAGGCGATGCCATGAATCCAGCATCGAGTTGGTTGCGAGTCAGGAGCTCAAAAGTTTCACCTTCCTTCAGCACGGTTGTCTCGCCCGTGCTGCTGAAGCAAAAGATCCGACCGTCCGCCAACACCGGCGAAGCGTAGAGCGTGCCCCCGATGCGCTCCTGCCACAACTCCTTGCCCGTGCTGGCCTGAAGGCAGATCACAACGCCATTGTCACCCGGGAGGTAAAGCCGGTTGTTTGTCAGAATGGGCGAGGGCATCCGAGGCACACCCCGACTGGCTTTCCAGACCACATGACTGTCGGTCACATCCCCGGAACCATCCGGTCGGACTGCCAGGAGTTCGGAGGGACCGTTGCCCGTGGCAATGAAAACCAAACCCTGGCCTGCCACCGCACTCACTGCTGGGGTGTGTCCGGCATAACGAATCTTCCACAGTTCATTGCCCGTCTTTGGATCATAGCTGTAGGCGGCCTTGGAGCCCGCGCTGATCATCTGAGTCTTGCCCGCCAATTCGACGATGAGCGGCGTCGTAAATCCCTTGCGAGAATCCCCGTCGCCCGCTGGCTTTCCATTGGCGCCGAGGTCACCCCAATCCGTCGTCCGGTCCGTGCGCCAGACCGTCCGTCCGTCGGTCCTGTTCAAGGCGGTCAGATATTGCTGATCGACCCCGTCCATGGTCAGGATCAAAAGATTTTCGTGCAACACGACGGAGGAACCGGGCCCGCGAAAATGACGGCAGGGGAGGTCGTCCCGTTTCCAGATTATTTTGAATGTCTGACTGTCGAGGCAGGCTGTTCCATAACTGCCGCAATGAAAATAGACCCGGCCTTCTTCCACCGCCGGGGAGGGTGACGCATAGCAATTGACGTTGTTTCCAAGCGGTTCGGGCGAGTCCGAATGAAACATTTTCTCGTTCAGCAGGATCTTGCCGGTGGCGTCGTCCACGCCGATGACGAAGAAGTCTTTCCCATCCGGTGTGGCACGCGTCAGCCAGATGCGGCCAAGCATCACGACCGGCGACGACCAACCTATCGGATCCAGCGCCGTCTTCCATTTCAGATTCTCCGTCTCACTCCATTTCAAGGGTAATCCGACGGACTGGCGGCCGCCGGGGCCGATCGCATGACCGTTTTGGGTCGGCCCGCGAAACTGGGGCCAGTCGGCCTTGGCCGGACCATGCCACGAGCGAGGTTGCGACTAAGGTGGCAACGCCAAGAATGATTCTCATGTTGATGAAACTGTGTTGAAGCGACGGCAATGTGTCCGATCTGCGTTTCGCGGTTCAAGAAATGGACAGGCAATTGGTTTTTAAGGCTCCGCGGATATTGATGCAAACGCGGGCCAAGCATCAATAAGTAATGTGTTTCTGCGAGACGGCCTAACCACGGTCGAAAGGATAGCTTATACGTTGTTCTTATCATTTGACGTCCTAGGGCTTTGATCATTAGATAAGCTGACTGACCGGAAATGGTTCTTTCAGCTCCGCGAGGTATCTCATGAATTTGTTGCAACGGGTCTGGCGGTCGTCGCTGGGCAAGAAATACGTAATGGCCCTGACAGGGGCGGCCCTTTTCCTGTTTGTGGTCGGGCATCTGGTCGGAAACCTGCAGGTATTTCTCGGCCCGGAGGCAATCAATCGCTACGGCCACTTTCTCAAGACGACGCCGGAAATCCTTTGGCCGGCGCGGATTGGCCTGTTGACGTGCGTTGGGTTGCACATTTTTGCGGCCATGGCGTTGGTGGCGCAGAATCGGGTGGCCCGACCGGTGGCCTATGCGAAGGTGGGGGCCCATGGCGCCACGATCGCTTCGCGCACGATGATTTGGAGCGGACTGATTATTCTGTCGTTTATCATTTATCATCTGTTGCATTACACGCTGACCCTGCCTTCCGTGAACGGGTATGGTTTCGACTTCAGTACCTTGCGGGAAGAGGAGGGCCGGCATGACATCTTCGCCATGATCGTGATGGGCTTTCAAAAATGGCCGGTGTCGGTCTTCTACCTGATCGCGGTCGGTTTGCTTTGCACCCATTTGGGGCATGGCGTTGGATCCATGTTTCAATCTCTGGGCTTCAAGAACCATGTCTGGGGCCCTCGGATTGGCGGACTCGCGCGAACGGTCTCCGTAGTTTTGTTCCTGGGCTATGCATCGATACCCGTTGCGGTGTTGAGTGGGTTTGGCGGCGGGCATTTGTCGGAAGTGCGGGCGCGAATTGCGAAGCGGGTTTCCGAGCATCCTGTTGTTCCTGGGAGAATCGAGGTGAGCCACGGAACCAACACGACAGGAAAGGGTAAATAACATGGCCACGCTCAATTCCAACATTCCTTCGGGTCCACTGACTGCAAAATGGACGAAGCACCGGTTCGAATCAAAACTCGTCAATCCGGCCTCCAAGCGAAAGTACAAGGTGATCGTCATCGGGGCCGGGCTCGCTGGGGCGAGTGCGTCGGCGACCCTGGCCGACCTTGGGTATCAGGTGGAAAACTTCGTTTTTCACGATTCGCCACGCCGGGCGCATTCGATCGCGGCGCAGGGGGGGATCAATGCGGCAAAGAATTACCAGAACGACGGTGATTCCGTGCACCGACTGTTTTACGACACCATCAAAGGGGGGGATTTCCGGGCGCGCGAAGCCAACGTGCATCGCCTGGCGGAGGTCTCCGTCCAAATCATTGATCAGTGTGCCGCCCAGGGGGTGCCCTTCGCGCGGGAGTACGGCGGGTTACTCGACAATCGATCCTTCGGTGGGGCGCAGGTCAGTCGCACCTTTTACGCGCGAGGCCAGACCGGCCAGCAGTTGTTGGTCGGCGCCTACTCGGCACTTTCGCGACAAATCGGTCTGGGCGGGGTAAAGTCTTATACCCACGCCGAGATGCTGGATCTGGTGGTCGTTGATGGGCACGCCAAGGGCGTTATTGTCCGCAACCTGCAGACCGGTGAGATCACCCGCCATGGGGCGGATGCCATCGTCCTGGCCACCGGCGGCTATGGCAACGTATTCAATCTTTCCACGTACGCTCGGGGGTCCAATGCCACGGCGATCTGGCGGGCGTACCGCCGCGGGGCGTGCCTGGCCAACCCGTGCTACACCCAGATTCACCCGACGTGTATTCCGGTTAGTGGCGATTATCAGTCAAAGCTTACTCTCATGTCCGAGTCGCTGCGGAACGACGGCCGGATTTGGGTGCCCAAGAAACAAGCGGACCGTCGGCAGCCGCATGAGATTCCCGAGGACGAGCGTGATTACTACCTGGAACGGATGTACCGGGCCTTCGGAAATCTGGCACCCCGGGATATTGCGTCGCGGGCGGCCAAGCAGGTTTGCGACGAGGGGCGCGGAGTTGGGGACACCGGGCTCGGAGTTTATCTCGATTTCTCGGAATCGATCCAACGTCTGGGTGAGGAGAAGGTTCGCGAGCGGTACGGAAATTTATTTTCCATCTATCAGGAGATCACTGCGGAGGATGCCTACAAGACTCCGATGCGCATTTATCCGGCGGTCCACTATACCATGGGTGGCCTGTGGGTGGACTATAACTTGATGTCGAATATTCCGGGTCTTTTCGTGCTGGGGGAGGCAAACTTTTCGGACCACGGCGCGAACCGATTGGGAGCTTCCGCATTAATGCAGGGATTGGCCGATGGGTATTTTGTTCTGCCGGGCACGCTTTCCAACTATCTCGCGACTCAAAAACCGGAAAATCGGGTTAAGACGGAGCACGCCGCATTTCGGGAAGCGGATGCGAGCGTCCGGCAGTCGCTCAAGCGCATGCTGGAGAGGAAGGGCAAGCGAACGCCTGCCTCGTTTCATAAGGAACTTGGCAAGATCCTGTGGGATCAGTGTGGCATGGCTCGCAATAAGGCCGGCCTTGAGAAGGCGATTCAGAAGACGGCGGCGCTCCGGGAGGAGTACGACGAGAACATTAATGTCACGGGGGACGGCGGCGAATGGAACCAGGCGCTTGAACAGGCCGGCCGGGTGGCAGATTTCATCGAACTCGGTGAACTCATGTGCCGGGATGCTTTACATCGTGAGGAAAGTTGCGGAGGCCACTTCCGGGAGGAATATCAATACACCGCCGCTGACCCCGAGACCCAGCAGGGATTGGTTAATCCGGGGGACGTTCGACGGGACGATGAACGGTTTGCTTACGTTGCCGCCTGGGAATATTCCGGGACGAAACAGGCACCGACACTCAACAAAGAACCTCTCGTATATGAGGAGGTCCACATGACCACGCGGTCGTATAAATAATGTCCACCGCCCAATTCCAAGAACCTTCCCCTTCATGAAAGTCCGACTGAAAGTGTGGCGGCAGAAGAATTCCGGGACCGCCGGAGCCTTCCAAACCTACGAGACGCCTGATTTGAACCCGAACATGTCGTTCCTCGAGATGCTCGACGTGATCAATGAGCAACTCGCCGGGCGCGGCGAGGAACCGATTGCTTTCGACCACGACTGCCGCGAAGGGATTTGTGGCACCTGTTCGCTCGTGATTGACGGCAAACCCCATGGGCCGCACCACGGTATCGCGACATGCCAGACCTACATGCGGAGCTTCAAGGAGGGCGACGAAATTGTGGTCGAACCGTTCCGGGCCAGGGCGTTTCCGCTGATTAAAGATTTGGTGGTTAGCCGGAAGGCCTTCGACACCATCATGCAGGCCGGGGGATTTATTACCGTCCGGGCGGGCAGTCCTCCGGATGCCAACGCCATTCTGGTTCCGAAGGAAGATTCAGATCTGGCGATGGACGCTGCCCAGTGCATTGGTTGCGGTGCCTGTGTGGCGGCCTGTCGGAATGCGAGTGCGATGCTCTTCGTGGCGGCAAAAGTGAGTCATCTGGGCCTCTTGCCACAGGGGCAACCCGAGCGGCATGCCCGGGTGAAAAACATGGTTGAAGCCATGGATGCGGCGGGTTTTGGGAATTGCTCGGTGACCGGTGCCTGCGAGGCCGTGTGTCCCAAGTCGATCAGTATCGATTTCATCGCCCGGATGAACCGAGATTATGCGGTGGCCCTGCTGAAGGGGGACGCGAAGGAGTCGGCAAGCGGCGCGGGGTGAGAACCCACCGAACTCGAATGGATCACGGCGTCAGCACGTGAAAGAACCTTCGTGGGAGATCGACGGGTAAGGGCAGGGCCACGCGAAGCACTTCGCCGTTCCCGGCAAGATTGGTCACGTTGATCCAGCCTGAACCCGTCAAATAATTGGAGAGCCGGGTGGCGAGGTGCGAATACGCCCCCGGCGGGTTTCGGAGACCCGTCGATGAATCAGGCCAGCAGCGCCTCAATGACGTTTCCGTGGACGTCGGTCAAGCGGTAGTCGCGGCCGCCGTGGCGGAAGGTGAGCGTCTCGTGGTCCATGCCGAGCAGGTGGAGGATGGTGGCGTGAAAGTCGTGGACGTGGACGCGATTCTCGGCGACTGCGGCTCCAATGTCGTCGGTGCTTCCGTAGCTGGTCCCGGCCTTAACACCCGCGCCGGCGAGCCACGAGGAATAGCACGCGCTATGATGCCCTCGGCCCTTCTCGCCATCGACACCGGGTGTGCGGCCGAACTCGGTGGTCCAGACAACGAGCGTGTCGTCGAGCATGCCGCGCTGTTTGAGGTCTTTCAGCAAACCCGCGACCGGTTGGTCGAGGTTCTTGGCGTGCTTGGCGTGCTCGGCCATGTCGCCGTGCTGGTCCCAGTTGTGACTGGAGCTGCCGTCCACGAGTTCAACGAAGCGCACGCCGCGCTCGACCAGCCGGCGACCGATCAGGCACGGCCAGCCGAAGCCGTCCGTCTGACCGCGCTTCATGCCGTAAAGCGCTAACGTTTCGTCGGATTCTTTGGTGAGATCAAAGACATCGCGCGCCTCGGTCTGCATGTGGAAGGCGGTCTCGAATGTACGGATGCGCGCGGCCAGTTCGCTGTCCTGACCGCGGGCTTGCAGGTGGCGCTGATTGAGAGCGCCGGCCAGACCGAGCTCGAGTTCCTGAACGGAGCTTTGCCTCGTACGGCGGTCCAGATTCGCGATCGGCTCTTTGCCGGGTACGACGCGGACGCCCTGGTGGTAGGCGGGGAGGAAATCGTTGTTGAAGATTTGCGTGCCCGCGTAGGGTGATCCGGCGGAGATGGCCACGAACGACGGCAGGTTCTGGTTCATGGTGCCCAGACCGTAGCTGATCCACGAGCCGATGCTGGGCCGCGAAAAGAAGAACGAGCCGGTGTGGATGCCGAGCGTGGCCTGGTAGTGCTCGTTGTCGTCGGACTTCATCGATTTGATGAGGCAGATATCGTCCATGCAGTCGCGCAGGTGCGGGAAGAGATCGCTGACCAGCGCGCCGCATTTGCCACCGGGCTTGAACTCCCAACCGGGTCTGAGTAAACGGCGCTGCTGGTTCGATAGACCACCGCCCACACCCATCGTCTTGCCGTCGGCGACGAAGAGCTTGGGTTTAAAGTCGAACGTGTCCATGTGCGAGACGCCGCCGTTCGAGAAGATGAATAGCACGCGCTTGGCCTTGGCTGGAAAGTGTGACGCTTTGGGCGCGAGCGGATCCGCCACGTCGGTCTCAGCGAGGAGGTTGGACACGAGCCCCGGCAGCAGCAGGGAACTTCCGACCAGCGAACGAATGACCTCGCGGCGGCTGACAGGGGAGGGGGAGGGGCGGGTGTTCATATCTGAGATCAATCCATGTAGACGAATTCATTCAATCGCAGGATGGCGCGAACCATGGACTGCCAAACCTCGATTTCGAGCTGATCTGGGGCTGTGCCCGACTCGGTCAGGCGGGTGTGGGCCGACGTCAAAAAGCTTCGGCATTGCTCGATTTCGGCCCGTTCCGCCTTCCGTCCAAGCGCGGAACGATATGCGAACTGAAGCTGGCCCGACTCGTCCTGCACGGTCGCTACGATGCGTTTGGCGAACTCGCGGGATTGTTCGTGGACGAACGGGTCGTTCAACAGGAAGAGCGCCTGCAACGGCGTGGTGCTCGATGTCCGAACGGCAGTGCTGGCCGACGGATCGGCGCCGTCGAAAATCGCGAGATACGGGTGCCGTTGAATCCGCTGGGTCATGAGGTAGACGCTCCGCCGCTTCGAATCGTAGACGGCCTTGAACGGATTGTGCTGGGTGAACTTCCACTCCCACTGCGGTGGGAACGGGTGCTCGCCGGCGGGCGAGGTATCCAGGTTGCCGCCAAGGACCAGCATGGCGTCGCGGAGGGATTCGGCGTCCAGGCGTCGGCGCGGAAAAGAACTGAGCAACTCATTGTTCGGATCGCGGGCTGCTGCCTCGTCGCCCGGGCCGCTAGCGAGTTGGTAGGTGCGCGAGAGCATGAGGGTCCGGTGCATGGCCTTGATTGACCAACCGGATTCGATGAAGCGGTTGGCCAGCCAGTCGAGCAACTCGGGATGGGTCGGAAGTTTGCCCTGTTTGCCGAAGTCGTTGGGCGTCGGTACGAGTCCCCGGCCAAAATGGTGGAGCCAGATGCGATTGACCATCACGCGCGCGGTCAGCGGATTGCCTGGATTGGCGATCTGATCGGCCAGATGCAGACGGCCGCTGGTCGGGTCGGAGGTCGGCAGTTGCTGGCCACCGAGGACCGTGAGGAATCGTCGGTCGGCGATTTCGCCGAGCTTGGCCGGATCGCCTTTGATCTGGATGGCCGCGTTGACCGCCTTGCCGGCCTCGGCCACAGCGTAAGCCAGCTCGAACGGAAGCGGTTGGGCGATGAAATCTTTCGACGACTTTTGGGCGTCCTTGATCCTGGATTCGATCGGTTTTTTTTCGTCGCCGATCTTTTCCTTCAGCGAGTCCTTGAGCTTCTGGACTTCTTTCTCTAGTCGGCGCTTCTCAGTGTCGTAGGCTTTGCAGGCGGCTTCCGCATCGGCTCGGCGCGCGGATTCGACCAACGGAACGAGGTCGCGCGACTGCTGCTCCAACTCGATGCCGGGCCAGGGATAACGGGTGCTCTGGAAGAAGCCATAGAGGGCGTAGTAATCGGCCGTCGGGATCGGATCGAACTTGTGATCGTGGCAGCGCGCGCAGCTCACGGTCAGGCCTAGGAAGGCGCGACCGACGTTGTCGATCGTGTCGTCGATGGTCAGGTGCTGTGGGTAGTCGTCGACGCGCGAACCGAAGCGTCGGGCATTCGCGATGTAGCCGGTGGCGATGATGCGTTCCTGGGTGCCGTCGGCCGCACCTGCGGTCAGCAGATCACCCGCAAGTTGTTCGCGGATGAACTGGTCATAGGGAAGGTCCCGGTTGAAGGCGCAGATGACCCAGTCGCGGTAACGGCGAATTTGCGGGATGGGGAAGTCGGAGTTGTCTCCCGCCGTATCGGCATACCGCACCACATCGAGCCAATGACGGCCCCAACGTTCACCATAGTGCGGCGAGGCGAGCAGGCGATCCACAACCCTGGCGAAGGCCGTGGAAGCTGTGTCGCCAAGGAAGGCGTCGATCTCGGCCGGAGTCGGAGGAAGACCGATGAGGTCGAACGTCGCGCGGCGAATAAGAACCTGTTTCTCGGCGTCGTCGGCGGGTTTCAACCCCGCCTTCTCCAGTCGCGCGAGGATGAAGCAATCAAGGTCGTTCATCGGCCAGTGGCCCAGCCTCTCGGCCGGCACGGCCGATCTATTCAAAGGGCGGAACGACCACCATTCGCGGCCCTTTTTCCAGTCAATGGCGTTCTTAGCTGCGGCGGTGGCGACGGTGTTCTCGGTGCGCGGATCGGGAGCGCCCATTCGAACCCAAGCCTCAAGGTCAGCGATGGCACTATCCGGTAGCTTCTTCTTCGGCGGCATCGTCAGAGCCGGATCCCCGTGCCGGATGGACTGGATCAGGAGACTCGCTTCCGGCTGTCCTGGAGAAATGACCGGGCCATTGTCGCCCCCCTTAATGACGCCCGCTCGGGAATCGAGCATGAGGCCCCCCTTGATTTTCTTTGCCGTTGAGCTGTGACATTCGTAGCAATGCTCGACCAGCACGGGTCGGATTTTTTTCTCGAAGAATGCCGTCTGGTCGACGGTCAGTTCCGTAACGAAAGACTCACTGATCACGCCGGGAATCGCCCCGTCGCCCGTCCAGATCTCGATGCCAGAAAGATTGGCCGCGCCGTGGCTCGGTGTGCGAGCCGAGACCTTCACGGTTCCTTCCTTGGGTGTGACGCGCCACGGGCCAAGTCGTTTCCACGAACCGGCCGCGCCACTGTGGATCTTCTCGACGACGTACGAATCGTTCAGCAGCAGATCGAACTGCTCGCTGTGGTTGTCTTCCCAGACGTAGACCACGACAAGGCATTCCACCGATGGAAGGCCGCCGACGGAGACATCGACCTTGCTGCCCCAGACGCTGCTGCGGATCATCCGTGCACGGTCTGGGTCCGTGGCCGGTTTCAGGGCGACCGATTGGTTCTCGAATAGTTTCCCGCTAATCAGGAGATTGGCCGAATTAGTGCCGTCCCACTGCCGTCCATCAATCTGGAGCGCCGGACCATTCAGATTGACCGCCCGGAGGAACACCGCGTCGGCACCCAGAACATCGGGCGCCAAGCCCAAGGCCAGCAAGGATGCGGACAAACCCGACAGGGTGATGTTGGATCGGCTCATGGAAAGCGCTGCTTGGATACCCTTTCATTGGATCCGATTCAAGCCCGACGACAGGGGGATGCGCCTGGAGGACACCGAGGGAGGCAGCCGAATGATCCCTCTCTGTGGGCTTGGAAACTCTGCTCTAAACTCGCCGTGGAGCGTCGAGAAACCAAATTCCTTCCCCGTGTGGTTTGATTTCCGGAACCGGCCCGACGCCGGCACGGAGGGGTTTGGCGCCAATCCTGCCGTCGAAATGCCTGCGGGCTCGTCCGCGAAGACCATGACGATCAGGCTCCTTCCCGTGTTGTCGTCGGCGAAGAAACAGGCCGAAGTAATTGCAGATCAGCGTATTCGAGTGTGTTTACCTTGCGGGATTTCCTCGTGTGCGCGCTGCCGGCGGGCCGCAAGCAACTGGGTGGGTGGCACACCGTGGACACGCTTGAAGGCGCGGGAGAACTGGAACGCGTCTGGGAAGCCGAGGCGCGCGGCGGTTTCCTTCACCAGCAAGCCTTCGTCCAGCAGGCATTCGGCGGCGCGGTTCATTTTCAGGCGGAGCAAGAATTGATAGGCTCCCGTTCGCGCGAAGCGCCGGAACAGCCGGGCGACATACATCGGCGTGACCTGACATTCGCGCGCGACTTCCTCCACGGTGCGGAGGCGCTGGTGGTGTTCCTCGACGTGGCGGCGGAGGCGCGCGTAGGTGCTGAAGGCGCGCGGCAGGTCGCGCCCTCCGGAGACAGCGCGCTGCTGGATCTTGAGCAGGAGGAGTCGTGCGAGGTTCTCGCAAACGGCACGGGCCACGGCGCTGTCGTCGCGCGCCTCACGGTCGAGCGCTTCAAATATTTCCACCAACTCGTGCAGCGCGGCGACGCGTAGCGGCTTCCAAAGGCCTAATCCGGCGGCGTTGAGCAACGCCGACGCATCGCGGCCCGCGAAGTCGAGATAGTATTTCCTCATGCGACGCCGCGCGTGGTTTCGGATGGTGTGCGGCACGCCCGGTCCGTAGGCAAAGACCACGCCCGGGGCAAGCCGATGGCGGCGTCCATTCAACAGGAGTGCGCCTTCGCCTTCCACGACGAGTTCGATGGCGAAGTAAGGGAAGTCGCGGCGGCTGACCACATATTCTGGCCGCGTGCGCTCGACGCCGCCGCAAACGACGGTGAAGGAGGCGCGGCGCGGCGGGTTCAGGTTGATATAGTAGCGCCGCGCTTCCGTGACTTGTTGCGAGACGAAGGCCGGTTCACCGCTGCTGGGAGACGTGATTGGAGCCACAGCAGCAGGATAAGAATAGCTATGCTCCGGTCAACTCCTGCCATTCCTCAATCGCAGCCGCACCGGCATACTTTCCCCAATGCTCACCCTCGAGAAATACTCCATTGGCGTCGGCGATCGGTTCGCACATCAGGCAAAGGCCCAGTTGCGCGCGTTGCAAATGCTCGCGGAGCGTGGCGTCGAGGCGGTGCCGGTATGGAACAAATCCAACCGTGAACACAACTTCATCGGCTCCGAGCCGCCGTCGGTGCAGGCCGCAGCGCAGGCCGCAGTGAAGGAGTTGGGCTGGACGAAAGGCTGGCATGTGGACGCGGACCACATTGGGCTGAAGACCGTAGACCGTTTCCTGCCGCACGCTGATTTCTTCACGCTGGATGTGGCAGACTTCATCGGGAAGCCCGCCGCACCGGACGCGGTGAGGACGTTTGTGGACCAGCATTCCGAACTGTGCGGAACAGTCAGTATTGCGGGCATCGCACGGCCGTTCACTATCGCGCGCACGGAAGTGGAGCGAGTGGCGGGCAAATTCCTCTTCGCCGCGCAAGAGGCCGGAAAGATCCATCGGCACATTGCCGCCGCCAAAGGCGCGGGGAATTTCATCACGGAGGTGTCGATGGATGAGACGGACTCGCCACAGACGCCGCCGGAACTGCTCATCATCCTTGCCGCGCTGGCGGACGAGGGCGTGCCCGCGCAGACTATTGCGCCGAAGTTCACCGGGCGCTTCAATAAGGGCGTGGATTACGTGGGCGACCTGGCGCAGTTTGAGCAGGAGTTTCACGACGACCTCGCCGTCATCGCGCACGCCGTCCAAGCCTACGGTTTGCCGGCGAATCTAAAACTCAGCGTCCACTCCGGCAGCGACAAATTTTCGCTCTACCCGATCATCCGGCGCACGCTGCCGAAATTCCGGGCGGGTCTGCATCTCAAGACCGCTGGTACCACCTGGCTGGAGGAGGTTATCGGCCTCAGCGAAGCCGGCGGCGACGGACTGGCGCTGGCCAAGGAGATTTATGCCTACGCGTTGGCACATGTGGACGAGTTGTGCGCGCCGTATGCGAGCGTGATTGACATCGACCGCGCGAAGCTGCCAGCCGTGGAGACGGTCGAGGGCTGGAGCGGCGCAAAGTTTGCCAGCACCCTGCGGCACATTCCGAGGCATTCCGACTTCAACGCCCACGTGCGACAGTTGCTACATGTCTCTTTCAAACTCGCTGCCAAGGCGGGACCGCGATACCTGGACTTGCTGAATGCCAACGAAGCCATCGTGGCGAAGCAGGTCACGGAGAACATCTTTGAACGGCACCTCCGCCCGCTCTTCATCGGCTGAGGCACCCGCACTGACTACTGAACACGGCTTGCTGATTACTCTACTTCGCCATGCAAACTCGCCTCCTTGGCCAGACCGGCCTGCAACTTCCCATCCTCAGCTTTGGCGCGTCGTCGCTTGGCGCCGAGTTCCGCAGCGTGAAGATCGAGGAGGCGCTTGCCAGTGTGCGCGTCGCGCTCGATTGCGGACTGAACTTTATCGACACCTCGCCTTTCTACGGACGCGGCATGAGCGAGGTGTTGCTCGGCCTCGCTCTCAAGGGTGTCCCGCGCGACCGCTACATGCTCTGTTCGAAGCTGGGCCGCTACGATCTGCAGCACTTTGACTTTTCCGCCAAGCGAGTGGCGGAGAGCGTGGACGTGAGTTTGCACCGCCTCGGCACCGACCATCTCGACATCATGCTGTGCCACGACATTGAGTTCGTGCCCATGCAGCAAATCGTGGATGAGGCCATTCCCGCGCTGCGGAAAATTCAAGAGAGCGGCAAGGTGCGTTTCATCGGCTTCAGCGGCTACCCGATGAAGATTTTCAAATTCATCCTCGACCAGACGCGCGTGGACTGCGTCTTGAGCTACAACCAATACACGCTCCAGAACACGCGCTTCGCCGATGAGATCGTGCCCTACCTGAAAGCGAAGGGTGTGGGCGTGATGAATGCCGGTCCGTTCAGCGCACGCCTGCTTACGAACGCGGAACTGCCGAAGTGGCTCAAGGAGCCGGAGGCAGTGAAGGCCGCCGCCCGTAAGGCTGCCGCACATTGCACCCGCCGCGGGGTGGACATCGCGAAGCTCGCGCTGCAATTCAGCCTCGCGAACCCGGACATCACCACCACTGTCAGCGGCAGCGCAAACCCGGTGAACATCCGCAATTGGGCAAAGTGGGCCGCCGAACCGCTCGATCAACAACTGCTCGCCGAGGTGCAGGCCATCTTCGCGTCGGTGAAGAACCTCGGGCACCAGGAAGGTCTGGCGGAGAACAATTGAAACGCGGATCGCGACACCCGTGAGCGTCTCGGCAGCCTCTTGAACTTTTGTTATCGATGTTCGGCGAATCATTAAACGAGAGATCGGAATAATCCACAGGATGCACGCACCATTCCAAACTCGCCGGAAATTCCTCCACGACACCGGCACGATCACCGCGGCCGTCTCCCTCGCCGGCTGCCTCCATCATCAATCTGCACCCGCCGTGGTTCGGAAAGGGGCGGGGGAAAAACTCAACCTCGGCATCATTGGAGCCGGGGGGCGCGGGGCGGAAAACCTGCGGGAGATCTCGAATGAAAACATCGTGGCATTGTGCGACGTGGATGACAGATCCGCGTCGAAGACATTCGCGAAATACCCCGACGCAAAACGGTACCGGGACTTCCGGAAGATGCTGGAAATGGAAAAGACCCTTGATGCGGTCGTGGTGAGCACACCCGATCATACGCATGCCATCGCGGCTATCACCGCGCTGGAACACGGCCGGCATGTTTATTGCGAAAAGCCGCTCGGACATTCGATCTATGAAGTGCGCCGCATGCGCGACGTGTCCGAACGGACCGGCCTGGTCACGCAGATGGGCCAGCAAGGCCACGCGATGGAGGGTTCCCGCCAAGCGGTCGAGGTCATTCGCTCGGGAGTCCTCGGCACCGTGCGCGAGTTACACGTCTGGACCGATCGCCCCGCCGGTTGGTGGCCCCAGGGTGAAGAACGGCCGACCGACACGCCGCCGGTGCCGGAGCATCTCGACTGGGATCTTTGGCTGGGGCCCGCGGCGGCGCGACCGTACCATCCGATCTATCTGCCGTTTCGATGGCGGGGACGGTGGGACTTTGGGACCGGCGCCATCGGAGACATGGCGGTGCACAATCTCGACACCGCCTTCTGGGGGCTGGACCTCGGCGTTCCCTCGACCGCCGAATTGGTGGCATCGGATCGGCAGACCACGGATTGTCCGCCGTTGTGGAGCATCCTGCGCTTGGAATTTCCGGCGGGAAAGAATCGAGGCCCGGTGTGGCTGAAATTTTATGACGGCGCGAAACATCCTCCCGCAGAGCTGTTCCGTGGTGAGGAAATTCCCAGTAACGGGTCGCTGGTGGTGGGAAGCAAGGGAACGCTCTTCACCCGCACGTGGCATGGCGGTGGCGAAACTGCCGGCGACATGTTCATGCTCTTGCCGCGGCGGGAATTTGTCGGCTACATCCCGCCAGCACCCAGCCTGCCGCGGACGAAGGAACATCACTATGAGTTCCTCCAAGCCTGTAAAGGCGGACCCCGCACCGAATCCTCGTTCAGCTACGCTGCGGTATTGACCGAAGCGTTGCTCGTTGGACAACTGGCGTTACGCACGGGACGGAGGATCGAATGGGATAAGGTTCGGATGCGCGCGCAGGGCGTGCCGGAAGCGGACCCGTTGATCCGACCGACTTTCCGCACCGGCTGGACGATCTAGCAGCGCTGACTTCAAGAGTGGCGAGGATTTAGTTTGTTCATGAAACGATTCATTCTTTTGCTCGCCGCAACTCTGGCCCTGGCATCCCCCGCCTTCGCCACATGGTCTGTCGTCGCGGTGGATCGGGACACGGGGCAAATCGTCGTGGCGTCTGCCACCTGCTTGCCGCAAGCCGTTTTTCCCCAACTCGGTGCAACGGGACTTAAAGACGTCCAAGCCATCATCATTCCCGGCGTGGGTGCCGCAGCGGCTCAGGCGCGCATTGACGTGACCCGGCACGCTCAAAACCTCGTTGCTCAAGAAATTAAGAAAGGCACTCCGCCCGATGAAATCATCCGGAAACTTAAGGAGACGGACGCCTCCATGCACGATCAACGCCAGTATGGCATTGTCGATTTGCAGGGACGCACCGCGGGCTTTTCCGGTTTGCAGAATGGCCACGTCTCGCTCGACCAACAAGGGCGGGTTGCAGGCACTCAGATCTATTATTCAATTCAAGGCAACATCCTCACGAAAAAGGAAGTCATCAAAAATGCCGTCCGATCATTCACCGACACGAGAGGCACGCTCGCTGATCGCGTGATGGCGGCAATGGATGCCGCCGACGCCAATGGAGGTGACAGCCGGTGCAATTGCGACGTGCTGCCCAGAGCGGTCGCCCCGTGTCTAACGCGCACGGCCCTGGTCGCGTACATTGTCGTCTGCAATCCGACCGACATCGTCGGCAACGGTCTCAACGATGGCACCTATGCTCTCGAACTCAGCGTCACCGACCAAAACACCCTTCCCACCGAGAATGGCAATCCGGTGAAAACCCTGCGACTGCGCTACGACACGTGGCGCGAATGTCAACGCGCTAAAGCGAGCCAGCCGACGCAGTAAAACTGCTTCATTAGTCGTTAGAAACCGGAGGCATTCCTTCCATTCGCAGGCGCTTGATGGCCTGATGGTGTTTTGCGAATATTTACACTAAACTTGTCCCCGCAATGCAGGCTATTATTATAAGGTCATTCATTCTCACGTTTCGTCTTTGCTTTGCGTTTGATTTTCACTCTGCTCAACAATTAGTTCTCTCAACAATGAATACATCCATCGCCATTGTCGGCCTCGGCTACGTCGGTCTTCCTCTCGCGCTCCAGTTCGCCCGCTCGGGCGTATCCGTGCTTGGCTTGGACATTGATGGCAGCAAAGTAGATTCGCTCAACGAAAGGCGCAGTTATATCAAGCATATCCAATCATCCGATATCAGTGCCATGGTCGACGCGGGCCGATTTGCTGCCTCGAGCGATTTCAGCAGGATTTCCACCGTGGACGCCGTTATCATTTGTGTGCCGACCCCGCTGAACAAGAATCGAGAGCCGGACATCTCTTACATTCTTAAGACCGGCCAGGTCATCGCACGGCACTTGGTCAAAGGCACCTTGGTCGTACTCGAGTCCACCACCTACCCCGGAACGACGGACGAAGATCTGCGTGGCGTAATCGAGGCCGGGTCAGGCTTGAAGGCAGGCGTGGATTTTTTTCTCGCCTTCTCGCCGGAACGAGAGGACCCGGGAAATCCCGCAAGCAAGGTGGCCACCATCCCGAAAGTGGTGGGCGGATATTCGCCTGCCTGCCTGGAGCGGGCAACAGCGCTTTACCGCCGTGCGATTGACAATATCGTACCGGTCTCTTCCTGTCGCGTGGCGGAGGCAACCAAACTGTTAGAGAACATTTTTCGCAGTGTAAATATCGCACTCGTGAATGAGTTGAAAGTCGTTTATTCTGCAATGGGAATCGACATTTGGGAAGTGATTCAGGCGGCGAAAACCAAGCCTTTTGGGTTTATGCCATTTTATCCCGGGCCGGGCTTAGGCGGGCATTGCATACCCATCGATCCTTTTTATCTCACCTGGAAGGCCCGTGAATATGGCCAAAACACCCGCTTTATCGAGCTCGCCGGTGAAATCAATACCTCCATGCCGGAATACGTAATTCTCCGCCTCACGGAGGCACTTAATGCCCAGCGCAAGGCGATGAACGGGGCAAAGGTTCTGATCTTAGGGCTGTCTTACAAACCGGACGTGGACGATGACCGAGAATCACCCAGTTATATTCTGCTCGACTTGCTCAAGCAGCGAGGTACCGAGGTTGCCTACTACGATCCGCATGTGCCCGTCATTCGGCCAAGCCGGGATCACTCTCATTGGGCCGGCGTTCGTTCCGTGGAGTGGAGCGAACCGATACTGCGCGGGTTCGATGCGGTGTTGATTGCGACGAATCACAAGGCCGTTGATTATAGCGAATTGGCGAAGTGGTCACTCTGTATTGTTGATACGCGCAATGCCATGGCCGGCGTCGAAACCCGGCCAGGCCAGGTCTGGAAGGCTTGAGGAGGCGACAGGTTCAATTGAGCTTCCATGGCTTAAAGGGCCCATTCGTCTGTCGACAGCGAGCCGGCTTCAATTCCCGCCCGGAGCACAACTATGGTTGCTTCAAAGTAATGGAGAAAAAATGGGGCAAATCATTTGCCATGAAAGCGGTTAAGGACGCTAGGGGGGGCGGTAACGAGGGCGAAGCCCCTCCCGGAGATTGGCTATTTGTTAGGGGGGCAGAGGAACTGTACCGTCCTATCTGTGGCTGCGAATCCCAACGGGATTCCGTCCCAAAGCCCAAGGGTTGCGAGGAACGAGCCACCCTGGGAAATGAACGCCGCCCGGGGCTCAACCCCAACGGGGTTGCGCCTCAATCCCAAACCGTGCGTTCATCCCCTTCGCCCGTTGACTTCGAACTGCAAAACAACTAGCAAATACTCCTGTTTTCTTGTCCATTCTACCGAAGCCAGCCTACATGCAAATTGGGCGCACCTACTCAACATACCCTTTCTCCTGAGGCGTAACCATTGGCCAGTCGGCCCCAGCCATCCTGGCCGTTTACGCTCCGCCCACACGCCACTATCGTCCGCACACGCCCTCCGCCCCCATGCAGCAACGGTTTCCCTCCCTTCTCTTCACCATGTCGCTTCTTTCACTGCTCGGCTGCTCGCCCACCACGAAAGAACTCCCGGCCACGCTCGCGGAACTGCGCGTGAAGATCGAGGCCGAGCATTACACGGATCTTTCGCAGCAACGAAACCATTCGCGGCGCAGTATTCGCGTGGTTCTATCCAACGCCAAGGGCTCTGACATCGAACGGGGCGACGTCAAGATCGAGGTTAATGGCAAGCCCATGCGCTTCGGTGTCGGCAAAGGCAACTACTACGACCGTCATCCCTACTACCTCCTCGACGACGACGACAACCTTCCGCTCACCCCCGGCACCGAACACCGCTTCGTCCTCGTCCTTCCCGACGGCACCCGCCACGACATCGGCACGCTGCGCACGCCTGCGGCGCTTTCCCCGGAGCAGTTCGACTTTCCGACCCAGGCCCCCGCTTCCGGCCCCGTGAAGATTGGATGGCGCGATCTCGCCGAGCCGGCACTACTGCAACTCGGGCGCTCCGAGATTCGTCGCGAGGCCGAGGGCAACGTCGTAGTCGAGGGCGCCGGCCCCCACGATCCGGAAGCGCCACGCCGCACCATCGGGCCAGGTTGGTTTCGCAGCCACAGCGGCCACTGGGCCGTGCCTGAAAAGCTCCTCGTCTCGACCGCCGATCGAAAGCTCCTCTCGCTGCACGCACGCGTCGTCGCCACGAGCGAGGGCCGGATGTCTCCGGCGTTTTCGAAGCAAAGCTCGATGCAGGCAACGCGACTCATTCAGCTGGAGATGGAATTCGCCAAGGTCGAATGAGCCACGCGGCCACTTCCCCGCTTGCGCCGCCGAAGCGGGGGCTTGTTTCGGCCCCGCTTGCCGTCCGTCGACAAAAGTTTCTTTCGCGGAGCCTAAGAACCAAATTCTTCCGGTAAGTGCACCTCAGGCTGCTACTCCGTTCAAGGCAAGCAAGTCACCACGTTTGGCTACGGGCAGCCTTCAGATCGATACGATTGGGAGGGTGCGGGAGACAAATCGTTCATACTCCGAGGCAGCCAGATCAAGGATACATTTGCAGCGCTAGTCGAGAACTACCAGAGAGCGTCAAATAGAATCAAACCTGCACTATTGATTTATTGGAAATATCGAGATGTCGTGTGGCGATGGCCAGACCGCTCCGAATCAACTGGGCCGGGCGGGGTATGACGTCATGAGTCGAGGAACCGGAGGGACTTCCCTCTTTCGCAGCGACGTCGATCGTCATATTCTTGCCGATTTGGATGCCGTCCGGAATTTGCAGGATGCTGCAAGTGACCACCAATCGTTCATGGGTGAGCAGGCTTTTGATCGCAGTGGTTCCAGCTGGATGCGTCACCGTTACCTCCGCGGAACTCACATCAATAATGACGTTGTCATTTGAGCCGGGGAGGGTGCGGGTGCTCCAGTTCAGAGGATCACTCCAGAGTCCGTCCGTGGTTCTAGTCCAAAACACGGCCGCCGCGACTCGGAATTGCCAGGTGAAATCGGATGCCAGGCGGTTCCCGGCCAGATCGGCTACCGCCGTGGTCAAGACGGCAAGGTAATGGCCATCTGGAAGCGGGGACGCAAAACTCAAGGTCACCGCCCTGGTCTCCTCACGGTAGGTGACGACGCCTCCGCTGACCGGAAGATCGTCGGCGGTGCCCGGTTGCCCGTCGCTGCCAGCGGAAAAGAGTTTGAACGAGCTGGTATCTAATGTGGCTGCATTCAACGGCCCATCGAGGTAGGCGGAGAGGCTGCGCAACGCTTTCCCGCCACCCACCGGCGAATACTGTAGCACTCGCGGTGGCGTGGTATCCGGCAGCAGCGAGACCGTCACTTCGTCCGTCCATGTCGAGTTACCCCCGGTATCGATGGCACGGGCGCGTAGCCGAAAGGACTTGGTGTTCACGGTCAGTCGAGGCGGGACAAAACGAAACTCGAAAGGAAATGCGCTGTCGGTGAAAGCCTTTGAGCCGTCGATGTGAAACTCTACGTTGCGCACCTGGACATCGTCAGCCACGACTGCTGTGACGCGTGCCGACTTGTCTTCCTCGGCGGTGCTGCTGGAAAAACTTGTGGTCCGTGTGATCGTTGGCAGTACTCCCATCGCATCATAGGGCAGGTAATTGATCACCTGCATCCCGGATGCGTCATCTGCTACGTAACCCAGACCGTTGAAAATCGAAACGGCGCGAGCGTTGCCCGGCGTCGGGAACGCCGTGATCACGACCTCAGTCGTGCGCGGATCACTCAAATCGTAGAGGGAAACAACACGGGGCGCGGCGTCCGGGCTGTTGGGGCCCACGGCCGCCAGGCCCAAACCGGAGCCGTTGGCGACAATTTGCCGCCAGCCGAACTGCGTCGAGGCGCTTGCTGTGATCAAAAGGGGCTTGGACGGATCCCTCACATTCAGTGTGTTGTAGCCATTGCGGTGAGTGGCATAAGCGGTACCGCCGCCCACGAAAAGCCGCTGATGGATGAGGGTGGGCCTGATCGGCGAAGCCGCCGCCCCAACCACACTGAATGCGCCATCGACCAAGGAAATGACGTGCAAGCGGTCGGCCGTCAGCACGTAGAGATGATCCCCTTCCAGCGTGAGATCCTGCACCGCGCTGGACACGGTGACCTGATTCAAAATCACCCCATTCAAGAGATCCACGGCAAACACCCCTCCGGAATTCAACCCCACGTATCCGATGCCATTCCCAACTGAGACTGGCATATGAAGATTAAAAAGCCTCGCCGCCATCACCTGCCGAAGATATCCCGTCAAGCGACACGGTAAATGTCGCGACAACAACTGCGCTCTCAGTTTGGCGGTGCCGGCCGGCGCACCTGCGTGTTTAGATTGGGCATTGGCTCATTCGTGGTAATCGTCGCGGGCCATGAGGATTTTGCGCAACTGGGCTTCCGTCACGCACGGCCATTTTAGTTTTCGCAGCCAGGGGTTGGCTTTTGCGACATCAAAGGCTGCGGCGTCGAACGGGCGCCCGAGCCATTCCTTCATGGACTTGCGCTCCGGGTGTTTCCGGTTCTTGAGGATCTTGAGCAGCCTGCCGTGTGACGAGCACGTCCGGGTCGAACCGATCTCGCACGGCGTCGGGTCGACGTTACAAAGGGACATCGCCCATCACATTTCCGCGTGATAGGGATCCAGACGGCTGGGGCGTTTGACGGACTTGAGCGCGGCCTAGCGGGGATTGGCCAAACGTTTGGCGAAGGTCTCCACCACGCGGTCGACGGCGATCATGAACTTATCGGAGTCGTGAACTGGCGGTAACATTATCGGGAACCTGCCGCCGTTTTCTTCCTGGCCTCAGTCTGAAGTTGCTTCAAATTGGTGGAGAGAGAATTGGGCAAATCATGCATCATGAAAGCCATTAAAAATTCTTCTCTCAAATCCCGCCGCAAATTCGACGAAACCTTCAAGCGCGAAGCGGTCAATAACTGGCTCGCCAGTGGCAAGTC
>CAMAUY010000087.1 GCA_945861565.1 Akkermansia muciniphila | reverse complement strand
ATCCAGAAGTACTCACCCTATCAAAACCTGTCGAAGGACCGGAAATACCCGCGCGTCCTCTTCACCACGTCCACGCGCGATGATCGTGTGCATCCTGGCCACGCCCGCAAGATGGTGGCTCGCATGAAGGAGCAGGGCCACGATGTGCTCTACTATGAGAACATCGAAGGAGGCCACGGTGGCTCGGCCAACAACGAGCAGGCCGCTTTCATGTCAGCGCTCGCCTACACCTTCCTTTGGAAGCAATTGAAATAGCAGGATGCCCAACGCGCCTCTTAGGTTCCTCGACGCAACGCACGTCCGATTTGCTGGACATCGGTTGCTCTATGTCGCCGGCTGCAATTATCTTGGCCTTTCGTGGCACCCCGAAGTGCGTCAGGCTCTGGCCTGCGCTGCTGAAGATCCGATGCTTCAGCCGGGAGCGTCCCGCGCGACAACGGGCGAACAGACCTACTATCGCCAGTTCGAACAGCGGCTCGCCCGAGTGTTCTCAGTCGAGGACACCGCGTACGTTACGTCGGGTTACCTGGCTCCGATGGCCGCATGCCACTCAATCCGTCGGCTCCGCCTACTCCACGGATGATATTGAGCCTTCCACTTGCGACCTTCTCTTTCGTGCGACGAGATGATCTGCTTCAGCGTGTGAGCGACGTGACGCGCATCTTGAACTCAATCGGCGACGGGGATTCCAAGGCTGCCGACGAATTGCTTTCGCTCGTTTACGAGGAGTTACGGAAGCTGGCCACTTCGTGGATGGCGCGGGAGCAACCGGGGCAAACCCTGCAACCGACCGCCTTGGTGCACGAAGCTTGGCTCCGCTTGGTCGGCGATTCCGCGCCGAAGTTCAAAGGGCGCGACCATTTCTTCGCGGCGGCCGCCGAGGCCATGCGCCGCATCCTTATCGATCGGGCGCGGCAGAAATTGTCGCTCAAGCGCGGTGCCCGGGCCGAGCGGGTGAACCTGGATGAACTCGAAGTGGCCATGGCCGCCGACGATGACACGTTGCTCGCGGTGGATGAAGCCATGGCGAAACTGGGGAAAGAAGACCCGGATTCGGCGGAGTTCATCAAGCTGCGGTTTTTCCTCGGGCTGACAAATAACGAGGCCGCACAAGCGCTGGGAATCCCCGAGCGCACGGCGCGTCGGCATTGGAGCTTCGCGCGGGCGTGGTTACATCGCGAACTGCGCCGACAAACCGACGGATGAATGCGCGCACGTCATGGCGAAGCCTGTTGGGCGCCGTTCGCGAGTGGCGTCCGGGCAGTCGCACCAGCGTCTTGGAGTGCGGCAGTCCTCGACCGTTTTTCAACGGAAACGTAACCCGGCACAAGGTTGATTCGCGAGTTGTCCGTCCAATGCAACGCAGCCAAAGCGCCAGAGGACTTCCGCAGTCCAAGATACTGGCGCGCATTTCCATGCCCCCACTGGCGGCAAAACTTTTCTGGCCAACTTTCGTTCCCGTTTCCGCATGAATAGCTATGGCTGACGCCAAAAAATCATTGCGCGCGATCTTCGATGAAGTGTCGGAGATGGCACCAGGCGATGCGCGCCAGGCCTCTCTTCGCGAGGCTTGCGGCGGCGACGCGGCCTTGCGCGCGAATGTCGAGGAACTCTTGCAATCCGAGGAATCGGCTGGCGGTTTTCTCGCGAACCCGAAACGTGCTGCCTCCGAGGCCTCGACCCAGGTCCCCGAGCGGGAGGGCGACTGCATCGGCCGTTACAAGTTGCTCCAGAAAATCGGCGAGGGCGGTTGTGGCATTGTCTATATGGCCGAGCAGACTGCGCCGGTGCGGCGGCGCGTTGCGCTCAAGGTCATCAAACTCGGCATGGACACTCGCTCGGTCGTCGCGCGGTTCGAAGCGGAGAGGCAGGCGCTGGCGTTGATGAATCACCCGAGCATCGCCCAGGTGCTCGAAGCCGGAGCGACCGAGGCGGGTCGCCCCTACTTCGTGATGGAGTTGGTGCGCGGCATCAAGGTCACGGAGTTCTGCGAGCAGCACCAGCTTTCCACCCCCGCGCGACTGCGGTTGTTTATCCAGATCTGCCAGGCGGTGCAGCACGCCCATCAAAAGGGCATCATCCATCGCGACCTCAAGCCCTCGAACATCCTCGTTACCTCCGACGACGGCGTGCCCCTGCCCAAGGTCATTGACTTCGGCATCGCCAAAGCCACGGCAGACATCCAACTGACGAACAAAACCCTCTTCACGCGGTTCGACATGTTCATCGGCACGCCGGCCTATATGAGTCCGGAGCAGGCGGAGTTCAACGCGCACGATGTGGATACGCGCACAGACATTTATTCCCTCGGGGTGTTGCTTTATGAATTGCTCACAGGCCATCCGCCGTTCGATTCGGACACATGGCATAGACTTGGCATCGATGCGATCCGCAAGAAGATCCGTGAGACGGAGCCGGCCCGGCCGAGCACACGACTGACGCAAAAACTCGCAGCCGCCGGGCTCACGAGGCGGACGACTGGAAGCTCCGCAGAATCCGCCTCCTCAGGCTGGCGGCGACAGGAGTTGATCAACCAACTCCGCGGCGATCTCGACTGGATCGTCCTCAAAGCACTGGAGAAGGACCGCACCCGCCGCTACCAAACCGCCAACGCCTTCGCGGCGGACCTTCAGCGCCACCTGAACCACGAACCGGTGCTCGCCCGGCCACCCAGCCCGCTCTACTTGTTCCGAAAGACCGTGCAACGGCACCGCCCGACATTCGCGGTGGCTGCCGCAGTCGTGGCATTGCTGATTGCGGGGATCGTCTTCAGCGTTCGCGATGCCGCGCGCACGCGCCAGGCGGAAAAGGTGCAGCGGGGCCTGCGCGAAAAGGCCGAGCAGGCGAAGGCCGGCGCCGACGCCGCCATTCTGCGCCTCCAGCGCAGCCTCTTCATGCGCGAATGGCACGATGCCGAACATGTCATCGAACAAGGCAAGACCGCGCCGGCCATTGCCTGGTTCGCGCGCGCCGCGCGCGAGCATCCGGGCGATCCCAGTGCGCAAACCCGGCTGCTTGCGCTACTCACCGACAGAAACTTCGGCCTGCCGCTGGGCCGCCCGATTTCGCACGGAACGCCCGTGATGAGCGCCAGCCTTACCGCTGACGAGCGCCATCTGGTCACCGTGACCAAAGACGCGCGGGTTCGGATCTGGACGGTCGATTCCGACGCGGAACCGGTTACGCTGCCCGGAAAGTTTTCCGGACCTTTCGTCACCGTTGTGTCGGGCGATCGCCTGCTGGCACATGATTCGACCTCGGTTTCCCTGTGGGATTTGCACGGAGCGCTCGTGAAGTCCGTCGCGGTGGCGAGCCACTTCGTCCGCCCCATGCGCCGCAGCACGACGCCCGGCCAAAGGTTCGTTGCCCTGCACACCGCCGAAGGGCTGCAGGCCTGGGACGCCGTCGAGTTGCAACCCATCGGGCGGCCCATTCTCGATTATTCCCCCCGAGACTTGTTCTCGGCCATCAGTCCGGATGGCCGCTTTGTTTTTGGCCTTACGGATCAGCAGGCTCATTGCGCCTGGGAAGTTTCCACTGGACGACGGCTCTGGAAAATCGATATGGCCCAACCGGCGGCCGGGGTGGCGACGTTCGCAGGTATCGCCGTCCATCCCAACGGTCGGAGTCTGGTCGTGAACCGCTGGGTGGGTGCGATAGGCGGCGCGTTGGGCGAGCTCTCCGTGTGGCCGCTCACCGAAGGAACCGGCGTGGGCGCCCTGCAATGTGCGGCGCTTCCATCCACCGTGCTGCCGACGCAGGCGCAAATCTCGGCCCTGGCTTTCGCGCCTTCGGGTGACACTCTGTTCGTGGGAGACCTCGAAGGGAACATCGGCTCCGTGGCACTCGCCACCGGGGAGTACGCTCCGCTCAACGCCGAACACAACGGCCGCATTCACTCGCTCTCCCCTTCCGGCGACGGCCACCGCCTGGTCACCGCCTCGGCGGATGGCACGACGCGCCTCTGGGATGTGCGGATGAAATCACCCACCCCGCGCTTCCATACCAATGCGGCCTCGGTCTGGGACGCGAAGTTCAGTTCTGACTCGCGCTGGTTTGCCATGAGTGGCGACGCGGTGGAGATTCGGGAGACCGTCACGGGAGCGTTGCGGCACCGGCTGCCGCTTCGAGGCCTGGTCACGCATGTGGATATCTCGCCCGACGGTCGTCGCGTGGCGGCCTGTGACGAAACCGGGGCCTTCCGCGTGTGGGACGCGTTGACCGGGACACCGCTCTTCGAGACAGGACAAGGTTCCCCGAGTCATCATGTCGAGTTCTCTCCGGATGGGCGGTGGTTCGTCCTGGCCAAAGCCTTCCAGACGACCACCGTGCATGAAACGGAAACGGGACATCTGGTCGGACCGACCCATACGAACCGTTCCACAGCGGTCACCGCCCATTTCAGCCGGGATGGCCGCCGACTCGTCGTCGCGGAGGAGTCGGGTGGAGTGGAATTCTGGGCGCTCCCGGAAGGCCGCGTGGAGCGTTCCCAGCGGCACCAGGATGTCATCTGGACCACCCGCTTTAGCCCGGATTACCGGCGGTTGCTCACCGCGTCGCGCGATCGGACCGCTGTGCTGTGGGACGTGGAGACGGGCCGTTTGGTGCGCGAGTTCCGGCATGACCACCAGGTCTATAACGCGGCGTTCAGCCCCGATGGCCGGCGCATCCTGACTGGCGATTCCAGTCGGCGCGCCTTCATTTGGGACGCGGAAACCGGTCAGCGCCTGTTCGAGTTGATGCCGCATCCGGGTGGCGTGTGGTATGGTGAATTCAGCGCCGACGGGCGGGTGCTACTGACCGGCGATGACGCGGGCAACGCGCGCGTGTGGGAAGCCGCCAGCGGATTGCCCCTGAGCGGATGGGTGCGCAATGGCGACAGCCTCAAGCGTGCGCACCTGAGCCCGGACGGGCGATGGGCCTTAAGCGCCGCGAAAAATGGCACCGTGCGCGTCTGGCCCGTGCTGCTCGCGCCCTCGCCGGCGCCAGCCTGGCTGCCGGAACTGGCCGAAGCCGTGGCGGGCCATCAGCTGCGGCAGGACGGCACGCTCGAGCCGGTGGCGAGCGATCGTTTGGCGGCGCTAAACGCGTCGCTCGCCGCGAGTACGGGAGATGATTTCTACGCCCGCTGGGCGCGCTGGTTTTTCGTCGAGCGGATGAAAGACAAGGCGGCCGCTTTCGCGCCGTGACGCGGTGGGAACACCAAATCGCGGTTCGGGGAATCCCAACGGGATTGCCTCACTCAGCACAGGGTTGATGACCATTCCGTTTTGACACCCAGGGTGGCTCGCGGACTGGGCTGAGTGATCGGACGCCGTTGGTGTTCGCCGGGGGAGCGCGCCGCGCCGGGCTTGGAATCCCGCCATCGTCCCGTAGCTCGAACGCGAATTCGCACTGCTCCGTGGCTTCCCTCGTTCTCCTTTGCTAAGCGGCCTTTTTCCCGCCGCGGAAAAAAATTCTCAAACTTTTTGGCCAGGTTTGTCCGCCGTTTCCGCATTGATCCACGGACAGCGTTATTGTGCAAAATACAACTCATAAACAGATTCCCAACCGTTGGAATCTCCTGCCGGCGTGTTGAAGCCTCGTCCTAATCCTTCCCGGCATGTTCTGGTTCTGGGCTTCCTGCTGGCCTTCCTGCTGGCAGACGCAGCTTCCGCCCAGAGTTCCGGCGCTCCGGCCCAGCGCTCCTTCGCCTACCAGGGACGACTGCTGGACGACAACAAGACGCCGAAGGATGGCGACCAGTACGACATCCTTTTCACCCTTTATAGCGCGGAGGTGAACGGCACGGTGCTGGGTACGGCTCTCACGGTGGACAAGGTGCCGGTCTACAGCGGTGTTTTTGTGGTGAACCTGGATTTCGGTCCGGGCGTATTCAACGGCACGACGCGCTGGCTGCAGATGGCGGTGCGCAAACAAGGTTCGACGGCGGCCCGCCAGATACTGTCCCCGCGCCAGCCCCTGACTTACACCCCGCAGGCGCTGTATGCACTGACTGTGGCCGACGGAGCGGTGACTGCCGCCAAGGTCAGCGGGGTGCTGGATCCCGCGAACATCCCGAACTTGGACGCCACCAAGATCACCACGGGCGTCTTGGACCCGGCGCGCGTACCGAGCATCGATGCCACCAAGATTGCCACGGGCACGCTCGCGCTCGCGCGCATCCCGAACCTCGATGCGGCCCGAATTCCCGCCTTGGACGCGGCCAAGATTACGACGGGCACACTGGCGGATGACCGACTCAGCAGTGGCATCGCCCGCGCGACCGACGTGGCAGCACTCTCGGCCCAGATCGCCGCCCTCAATGCCAACCTGGCGGCCCTGATCGCTGGGAACGGATCACCGGCGCTGGCCGACGTGACGTATGTGTCGGCGGACCCGGCGGACGCTGGTTTGCTGGCGCGGGGTCTGCGAATGGTTGTGCGCGTGCCGGCGCCCGCTTGGGTCAATGGCAGTACGGCCAATGCTCCGTCCGCGCGCTCCGGACATTCCGGCGTGTGGACCGGACAGGAATGGATCCTGTGGGGCGGGACTTTGGGCCGCGATGGCAATGGCGTCGACCTCTACGCCAGCACGGGCGGCCGTTACCAGCCGGATGCGGACACTTGGACACCGGTTTCCACCGTCAGTGCCCCCGCTGCCCGCAGCCGGCATGCCGCCGTCTGGTCGGGTTCCGAGATGATCATTTGGGGCGGGTACGGCGGCACTGATTATCTGGCGGACGGCGGTCGTTTCTCCGTGAGAAACAACCGGTGGAACGGATTGTCGCCGTCGCCCCTGACGGCGCGCGATGGGCTTGGGGCCGTTTGGACGGGAGATCGGATGCTGGTCTGGGGCGGCAACAACCGCGCGGGTCGGCGGGCGGACGGAGCGCTCTACAATCCGGCCGACAATACGTGGACCCTGCTACCCACCGCCGGCGCCCCAGCTGGACGGGCGAACGCGACGGTGCTTTGGGCGGGCGACCGGTTGCTGGTTTGGGGCGGTGACGGGGCCAACGGCTACCTGGCGGATGGCGCCCAGCTCCTTTTCACCGGTGGCGTGCCCGCAAGCACGTGGCAAGCCCTCAGCGCCATCAGTGCGCCCGCCGCCCGGAGCGGACACACCGCGGTGTGGACGGGCACCCGGATGCTGGTGTGGGGTGGGGAGAACGGCCAGGGCAAGCGGGGAGATGGCGCCGCGTACGATCCGCTGGCGAATGCCTGGACCCCGCTTCCCACGGCGTCAGCCCCAGTGGCCCGGAAGCTGCACTCGGCGATTTGGACCGACGCCGAGATGATCGTTTACGGCGGCGCGACGGCGACCGGCGCGACGTCCTCGGGTGCGGCTTACAATCCGGCGCTGAATCGCTGGCGTGCCCTCTCCAATCCTGGCAGCCCGGCTGCCCGCCAGGCGGCCACCGCCGTTTGGACCGGTAGCCAGGCGTTGTTCTTCGGAGGTGCCAACAGCAACGGCGCCCTGCTGGCGGCTCTGCGGCGCCTCGATCCCCAACCCGCCTGGTACTTTTTCCGCAAGCCATGAATCCTCCCCTGTTTCGCTTCCGTCCGCTCCTCGTGGCGCTCGGGTTACTGCTCGGCGCGACCGCCGCCCGCGCCCAGTGGCAGACCCAGACGATCACGCTTAAGCCAGGTTGGAATGCCGTCTATCTCCACGTGGATGCTTCCTATATCTCCCTGGATGATCTCGTCTTCAACCCGGCCAATCTCGCGCCGGACATCGCCGAAGTCTGGCTGTGGCAACCGGCCACCTCGACGGCCCAATTCACGACCACCCCCCAGCAGACCACGGTGCCCAACAGTCAATGGAAGGTCTGGTACCGCACCGCCGCCGCGGACACGCTGACCACGCTGACCGGGAATGCCGCTTACCTTGTGCGCAACACCGGGTTGGTCGATTTCGTCTGGCAGATTACCGGCCGGCCGCTGGCCCCGCGTTATCAGTGGACCACCACGGGCCTGAACTTCCTCGGCTTCCCGACCCCTGCCGGTGCGCCGCCGAAGTTCGATGATTTTCTTCTGCCCGTGCCGGCCCTCCAGCTCACGGCCGAGATCTTCCGCTATCCCGGCGGCGACCTCAGCCCGGATACCAACCCCGTGCAGGTGTTCCAACCCGAATTTCACAACACTTCCGTCGTGCGCGGAGAGGCGTTCTGGGTGCGGTCCACCGACGCCGGCTACTACAATCGTTACTTCGGCCCCGCCGAGGTGGTCACGCCCAACGCTTCGGGGATCGACTTTTCCAGCACCCGAAGCACCGCCTCGATCCGGCTGAAGAATACCACGGCCCAAACCCGAACCCTTCGGTTGAGCCTTCTGGCTTCCGAGGCGGCCCCCGCCGGTCATCCCGCGAGCGTCGGCATCCCGCCCCTTTTGGTGCGTGGCCCACGCAGCCCGGTCGATCTGTCCTACACCCACACGGTGCTCACCACCGCCCAGTCCCCGGCGGATCACCCATTTGTTCTCGCGCCGCAAGGCACACCCGGTTCCGACGTCGAAGTGGTTCTGGGCCTCAATCGCTCAGCCATGGCGGGCACGGCGGGCCAGACCAATGTCGCCATCCTTCGCATCGCGGACACCGAAGGCTTGAGCCAGATTGATTTTGGCGTTGTGGCAACGGTGGCGGATACCACCGGCCTGTGGGTGGGAGACGCCTCCGTCACCCAAGTCGGCCAATACCTCGTCACCTATCCGACGAACTCGGACGGCAAACCGATCCTCGGGCCCATCACGGCCGGAGGACAACCCTACCTCACTTCGGGCGTCAATACCGCGCTGACCGCCGTGCCCCGCCCCGTCCCGCTGCGTCTCATTATTCACAACGATGCCAGCCAGCAAGCCAAACTGGTACAGCGGGTCTACTTTGGCCTGAACCCGGAAAACAACCCCGTCTTGGGCACCCAGGAAAGCCTGTTGAATGCCACCAACCGGGCCACGGCCCGCCGCCTCAGCGCCGCGCATCTACCCTTTTCCCACGCCAATGTTCCTTGGTTGGGCACCGGCACCCTCGGGTTGGGCGGCACGGTCAATTTTGTCGTGCCGCTGGACTACAACGACCACGCGTCCAATCCCTTCCTGCACACCTTTCATCCGGACCACGACAATCTCGATGCCTTCTTCGGCCGGGTTCAAGCTCGCGGTGTGGAGTCCTATTCCGTCACCCGCCAAATCCAGATCAGCCCATCGACGCCCGGGACGGATTTCGCCGGACTGACGGCGGGCAGCAGCACCCTGACGGGCACCTACACGGAGACGATCACCTTCCTGGGGCAGGGATCCAATCACCGCGACTTCCATCTGCAAGGCTCGTTCAGTCTCCAACGCCTCAGCACCCTGCCAACCCTTTCCTCACCTCCCTGAATCCTCCGCCATTCATCCACCCCTTTTAAAAGCCAACACCTATCCTGCGATGAAAAAGTTACACTGCCTCCACCTCCTCGTAGCGGCCTTGTGCGGCGAGTTGTTCCTGCTCTCCGCCCAGGCGGCCGATGCCAAGCCACCGACCAAGCTCACCTTCCAGGGCTTCCTCACCGATTCATCGGGGACCGCTCTGGGTGCCAGCTCACCGGTTCAAAAAGCGGTCATCTTCCGCATTTACGGGGCTGAGACGGCCGGCACCCTCAAATGGTCTGAGCAACAGGCAGTGACCGTGGACAAGGGCCATTTCAGCGCCCTCCTCGGTGAAGGAAGTGCAGTCGGCGTTGAACCGCGCAACGCGGATCTTTCCACGGTCTTCAGTGGGGCGGACGCCTCGGTTCGGTGGATGGAACTTAGTGTCGATGCCGCCATCCTGACCCCCCGCATCCAGTTCGTCGCCTCGCCCTATGCCATGCTGGCCAAGAGTGCCAATCAGTTGGTGGACCCGAACGGAAATCCGGTGATCACTCCCGGGGTCGGAACGCTGACGCTCGCGGGCACCGTCAGCGGCAACGGGTCGGGGTTGACCAGCCTCAATGGTGCCAATATCACGGCTGGCACGGTGGCCGACACCAAGCTGGCGACCATCAGTACGGTGGGCAAAGTGGCCGACTCGGCGCTCTCGCCGAATGTGGCGTTGCTGAGTCGCAACCCGCAGACTTTCACCGGCTCAATCAATGTTAATGGCAACGTCGGCATCGGAATCGGGACTCCAATTACCAAGCTCCAGGTAAATGGCGGTCCCCTCACGGTTTCCGCAGGAGGCAACAACCCCGGCGCTGGTGGCGGCATCAATTTCGGCGTTTCCGAATTTAGCGGCGGGGGCAGCCCCATGGCAAAGGTGCAGGGTCTGCTTGCCAACGCCACCGGATTTGAGCTGCAAACTGAGCTGCAAGGCGAACTAGGCTTCTTCACTCGCCCCGTGGGGTCATTCGGGCAAAGCCTGACCGAGAGAGTTCGCATCACCGCCAACGGCAACGTCGGCATCGGCACCACCACTCCCGGGACTAAATTGGACGTGAGTGGGGTTGTCAGGGCGTTTGGCGCAAATCCAAGTATTGGCCTGGGGGATAATACGCAGACGACGCGAGGCGCATTGGGGCTCGCAGCAGGTGGTGGGGCCTTCAGCACTGATGCGGTGGCGAACGACGTTGTCCTCCGAGCGGACAGCGGCAAGCTGCTGCTGCAGTCTGGCATCGGAGCTTCTGCCATCGCCATCGCCGCCAACAACAACGTGGGCATCGGCACGAAGACGCCGACGCAGGCAAAGCTGGTGGTGAGTGGCGCGGTTGCGACCAGTATCTCAACGCCGAATACTTATCTAGACCCCAATTCGTATGGCCAAAACGCGCCAGCTGGTCCCTGGTCTCTCAGTATTTATGCCGACTCAAGAATTGGCGCTCTCGGGATCTTTTGCTTCTCCGACGCTCGCATCAAGCAGATCGAAGGGCGTTCCGATGCGGCGCAGGATCTCGCAACGATCCTGGGTATCGAGGTGACCGATTACACTTACATCGACAGAATTGGCAAAGGTGCCGGCAAACAGAAGAAGGTCATTGCCCAGCAGGTGGAGTCGGTCTTCCCGCAGGCCGTCTCGAAGTCCACGGACGTGGTGCCGGACATCTACCAAAAAGCCACGCAGCAGGATGGCTGGGTGCAACTGGCCACGGACCTGAAAGTGGGCGACCGCGTCAAGCTGATGGGCGAGCAGGAAGAAGGCATTCACGAAGTGCTCGAAGTCAAAGCCGGCGCTTTCCGCACCGCCTTCAAGCCCGCGACCGACAAGGTCTTTGTCTATGGCCGTGAGGTGAAGGATTACCGCAGCGTGGACTACGAGGCGATCGCCATGCTGAACGTCTCCGCCACGCAGGAACTGGCCCGCAAGGTGACAGCCCAAGAGGCGGAGTTGAGTGAGTTGCGCTCAGAGTTGGCCCGGCTGCGCAACGAGAAGAAAACCCTGACCCAAGTGATGGCCGAGCTGGAATCCCGGGACGCCCGGCGCGAAGCCCGGTTGCTCCGGTTGGAGCAGACCGCGGGTGGACGAAACTCCAATCTGCAGGCCAAGAACACCGGGACGGCAGAGGAAATCTCCGGCCGTTAAAACGTCACCGTGGCCCCGCTCTTCAGATCCGTCATGAATCGTGAGCTCTTGCCCCCGTTGACCCACCACCGCAGCGAGGGGTGGCGGGCGGCGCCTCGGGCCGACGGCATCCGCAAAGTTCGGACGGCGGCCCGCCGGGTCACTGCGTCCTCCCCCTCGCTCCTACCGTGACTGCAACTCCGCCTCGCATGAATCGTCGACTTTCCCTCTTGTCCTCCCTCCTGCTGCTGGGCAGCGTGGTCCAACAGGCCGTTGCCCAGACCGCCCAGTTCGATCCGGATGCGCTCAACGAATCCACGGCCTACCAGCGGGGTGTCAACTATCGTTCGACTCGGGGAGTCCCGTTGTCGACGACTCTGAACAACCCGGTGGGGTCGGACGCGCGCGGCTTCGATGACCAGACGCCCAGCCAATTCAAATCGGTGCTGTCCGCGGGCGGGCTGGTCCATCCGGGCCCGGCGAAAACAGCCGCCGCATTTGCGGGCGGTCCCATCGTTGGGTCCTACGAAGCCAATGCCGTGGCCTTGGGGCTGCCGCACAACAACAATGGCAGCTTGGCCGTGGTGCTTTCCCGCGCCGTCATGGGCTCGCCGTACTTCAGCCGCGCGACCACGGTGAAATTTGGCTCGATCATCGCCCCACCCGATACCAACGAGGGAGGTGTTGCCATCACCGGGCAGACGCCCACGGATTATTGGAGGCCGGAACCGCTCGGTCACACGGGTGATCCCGTGCTCGATAGGTATTATTGGAGTCCCCATGCCGGCGTGGTTTTCGCCACCACCCCGGGACCGATCAGTATCAAATGGCGGAAGGCGAAGCCGGAACCGACCCCCGTGCTAAACACCACAAGTCGTATTGCCGCCGGCACACTGGTGCAAGATGTCGGTCTTTTCTTCGCGGTGACCAATGTCCCTTACGTTGTCTCCGGCAGTCCCAGCGCGGGCAATCGACCCAAAACCATGTATTGGACGGAGCGTACCTTTAGCGCGTTCGGCAAGATCGTCCCGGTGCCCCAGTCAAAGGTCAGTCAGGTCCGTTTTGTTTATAACTCGGCATTTAACGAGACGGTCGACCCAGACAACGTCTACTATGCCCCGGGGGAGACGCTCGGCGTGATAAACTCGAATACGGTGACGCGTACCATCTGGGTGGAGAACAATGCCATTCACGCGAATAACGCCGTCGGGCGCCTGTTTATGGAATTGCTGGGAGAATCCCTGCCATCGGGGAATAGAAAATTCCTGGGCTCGGAGGTGGTGGACGTCGCGCAGTTTGCGCAACCAAGACCCATCGCCGTGGATTTGGGAGAGGCCGTTGCACCGGAATCCAATGGCACCAACCCCGAGGGGCTCCACCCCGAACGGGTTTTCCTGGGTTCCGAGTCTCTGCAGTTCCTTTATGAGAACGGCTCATCCTCAGGCGGTGACTCGGTTTTCTATGCCGCATGGGCCACCGCGAATCAAAATGACGCCCTCATCCATTGGACCGAATCGGGCGTGGCCGGCCTGCGCTGGCCCCGCGTGTTCGCCGCCTACCAGATCGGGTGGCCGTCAAACCCTGCCGCCTATGTACACTATGTCCGCCCGGTGTGCTCGCCTTCGGAGGCCAGCCAGACAGCGGTTTCCTTGCCCGCCGGAAGCAATCCTCACATTAGCTACCAGGACGATTTAGGCGTTGGCTTCGGAGGCTTCCCGTTGCCGTCGGGCGCATACTATAGTGTACTGGATGCCGATCACCCGGTGCACCGGGCCTTGTTGCGCTTTCAGAAGGGCAACGCGGTGGCTTTCACTCGCGTCTTTTCCTGGCTCGACGCGGGCCTGAAATCGCCGGGCGACCTCTTGAGTGGCACCGTGGCCACCAACCTCATCGGTTGGGACGGCGGGACGCTGATCACCGAGACCACAGCCATCGCACCGCGCGTGCTGAGCCAGTCGGTGGCAGTGGGCCATCGCATTCCCGTCCCCGTGGACGAGGCGGGGGCCACGGGGGCGTATCTCGCGGGGCACATCAATCTCGCGCAGGGAAACTCTTTTGATGTGACGGCCTATCAGGATCCCCTTGTCAGCGGCTTTGCCGCGGCCAACCAGGGAGCCATTATTCCGGTCAACGCCATCCCGGGGGCAAACCACCTCGAGGTTTGGTGGTTCCGTCGGCAGGCCACCAATGTGGTGTTGAACGAATCCAATGGCTTTGCGCCCATCTATTGGCCTTCCGTCATCGGACAATACACTTTGCAATGGCCGGCCTCGCCCGACGAGATCGTCCTGGCGAGCAACGCCGGATCCGGTCCCCTGGCATCGCTTGAGGCCACAGGCACCATCTATGTGCAGAATAATCCCACCGCGGCCGGTTATAACCCGAACGAGGAGCACGCACTGATGCTGGGTGGCCAGGCCTATGCGCTTCGAGATGACCTCAATCTCACCGACGGCACGACACCCGCGGTGCTGGCCGGTGGTGGTGCCACCTATTCATCCGACCCGTTTGTCTTGCTCCGGTACGTGGAGAGCGATGGGCGGCCGGCGATGCACCCCTTCCGGGTGCTTCGGGAGAAGCCGACGGCAGGTATCCTGTTCGATTATGTGGTGCAGGCCGGCGGAAATGCCGACAGCGGTGGAGCGGGCAAGATTTTGCAGGCTCCCATGCCGTTGCCATTCCTTCCACCGCCGTTGGAGACCGTCAGTTACATTGATGTCGTCGATTCTAAAGATCCTTTCTATGGTCTATTCCAATCTCTGAAGGGTCTATTCAGCTTCTTCCCCGAAGTGACCGTTTTTCCCGTCGAGATCAACCGGAACACCGAGACCTCTGAAGCGGCCGGGGATGTGCCTCGTTTTTGGAGTACGGATCTGGCTTCGCAGTACCCCAACTACAGCAAATTCACCTATCGGGACCGCAAGGACAACTTCTGGGTGCTGCGCGGACTCCATGCGGGGCTGCCGGCCCTGGATGCGGGCACCTACGACCCAGGAAGCCACACCTTCTCGCACACGCTGCCCGCTGCGACCGCCGTCTTGGGACTGCCTTTCACCAACCATTTTCATGCGTCGCGCCAGACGCTGGCCGTTGCGCTGAAGTCCGGCAGCACCGCGCCCACCGGGTTGAGTGTCGACGGTCTCACCTTCGCCGGCATCCCCGTCAGTGTCTCCGGGGTAACGTATCCAATAACCACCACCCTCACTTTCGTGATTGCCGATGCGGGTGATGGTGCGTCGGTTGAGGTCGACCTACCCCTGACCATCGTATCCAGTGGAACGGTCGTGCAGCAAGGGCCCCTGACGCTCATCAGCACCAGCCCGCAGACTGGTAACGCCATCACGTTCGTCGGCCGCCCGCCGTTTCTCGCCGATCCCGCCAAGCCCACCAACAGCTTCAGCATGCGGTTTTTCTATAAGACCCAGGAGGGTTTTGCCTGGCCCGGAATCGACGCACCGCCTGGCGTGGATACCGTTGTTCCGTATCTCCGGCCGCTGGACGGGAGCGGTCACCCCCAGGGCGATCCGACGAGCAAGACGGAATCCCTGGATATCGTCTATCGGCCGGTGTGGGCCAATAACCCTCCGAAAATGCCGTTCGGATACACCTTGAACGATGCCAAGTTCAACCTGCCCGCCATCCGGGGGCAGTCGAGCGTGGAGGTGCTGTACCAGCAATCGATTGCGAACAGTGTCCAGCACGACGCCGAATCCGTGGTGTTGCACGACCCCGAAAGACAAAAGACCTATGATCTTAGCGCCGCCGGTTTGGCCAAGATCCCCAGTTCGGTGCGGTCGCAGGTGTTGCAGGGCAAAACCTATTTCCCCAACCTGCCACCGCATTTGGCCAAACGGTTCTACTACGACCCGAACGCCAGCGCGCTGGGTAGCCTGGTGTTTCAGGGGGAATACCGGTCAGGAGGTCTGGGTGCCCCTTACCTGCTCCTGAATGTGCTCCGCGGGGAGGATCTCGCGACGGTGAAAGACTTGTGCCCTTCGGGAGATGACAAGGCCAATTGGGACGCGGCGGTGGATGGACTGGCAACGACCCTGGAAACATTTGTGGAAAGTCCCGCGGTAAAGGGTTCGTACATCCCGGACCCCAGCACGATCGAGGACAAGGGCGTCGGCGATCTGGCGGGGATCACCCACGCCAACACCGCGGTGACCAGTTATGCGCTGAGTGCCAATGGTCCCGGACAAGGGTACGTGACCTTGATCGTGAACAACAGCACCAACCCGGGCCAGACCCCGACCGGGGATCCGGTGAGCGTTTATGTCATCAAGGTGGGAGGAACCCTTTACCCCGGAGAGATGAACATCATCCCCTCCGACAATCCGCTGAGTGAACTGTCGGTCTTCCAGCACTCCCTGGATCTGGGGGGCAATTTTTCGGATTACGAGTATGAGTGGAAGATCGCTCCGCCGGTGGACGGCGCGCCGCCGTTGCCGAATCAATACCAACCGCTCACCGCCGGCGGGGGCATCCCCCGTTACACGCTGGGCGGATCCGGGATCCAGACCCTCGTCGACAATTATATCATCCTGCGGTATCGACCGCTCAACCCAGACCATCCCCTTTATCATGCGGAGAACCGTGACCTGGCATGGTCCACGTGGACCGAGCCACAATCGGCCGAGGGCTGGATCAAGCGGGTGCTGGCGGGCATCAATCCTTTCAACCAGAGAGTGACCGACCTCTACAATAATACCGTCAACACGGATGCCAACATCCTGACCGCCGCCGGCACACGGTGGGAGGGGGACATCCCCCTGAACCTGGCGACCATCAACGACTACGGGCTCATCCAAATCTATGAGACCGTGCTGAAGAAGGGCCGCGGACTGAGCATCGATGCCGGCATCAACTTCGGCCCCGCCAACGATGCACTGCTGCTGGCGGCCGGTTACCTGAATGACTTGTACATGCTGGTGGGCAATGAAGCCTATGCGGACGCCGCCAACCCGACCATCGGCATTGGCACCAAGAATAGTACTTATGGCGACATTGCCACCGCGCTCTTTGCTTTCAAGGGTCAGGAGCCCTCACTGCTGGAGGAGGAATTGGCCTTATTGCGGGGCCGCAACGACACCCTGGTTCCCGGGGTGCAGACCGCGCCAGTCTACAACCGGTTGGTTTGGAACTATACCCGTGGCATTGATTCCGGCGAAGTCATCTACGCGCTCAACTACAATATCCTCGACCAGAACAATGACGGCAAGGTGGATGCAGCGGATGCGGCGAAGCTCTTTCCCCAGGGACACGGCGATGCCTATGGGCATTACCTGACGGCCGTGAATGGTTACTATTCCCTGCTGCTGAACAACCAGTTCAGTTGGCGGCCGTCGTCCGAGGCGGTGACAATTCTCGGCAAGGCGGTGGCGGTCGATTACCAAGACGAACGTAAATTCGCCACCGCTGCGGCAGCGGTCGCGAGGGCCGGACGCCAGATTTTCGACCTGACCTGGCGCCGGGATTATGTCCCCGGCAAAAGCGCAGGGTGGGAGCATTTTGGGGCCACTCGGGTCTCTCAACGGACCGTGCTGGACGCCACGGGCACGACCACCAACTCGATTATCCGGGAATGGGGTGCGGATCAATGGGCCTCGCGGGTCGCACAGGGGGCGTTCCTAAACTGGATCGTGGGCAGCGCCATCCTGCCATCGGTGGATCCCGATCCCAATCATGAAGGAATCCAGAAAATCGACCGTACCACCGTGCCCGAGTTGAACGAACTGGCCACGCTGATCTCCGGTTTGCAGGGGGATCTTGACACGGCGGAGGGCGGACTCACCCCGTTGGGACTTTCCGAAGGCAGCCTCGCGTTTGACATTGACCCGAACCTGGTCACGGGGGCCAATCCGCAGAGCCACTTCGAACAGGTCTATGCCCGGTCCAAGGTGGCGCTGAACAACGCGGTGGTTGCGTTTGATGATGCCAAGGACGTGACCCGCCTCATGCGCTCGGAGCAGGATTCCCTGGAGGACTTCCAGACCGCGTATGACAAGCAGGAACTGGCCTATACCAGTTCGCTCATCGAGATTTATGGAACCCCCTACCCGGATGAGATTGGGGCGGGGAAACAATGGCCACAAGGTTACGAGGGGCCGGATCTATTTAACTATCGCTACGTCGACAATCCGGAGTTCATCAATGGCGCAAGTGCGGACCCATCCAATACATTAGCATTGGATGCCAACGGCAATGCGCCGAACAATGTCTGGGATGCCAATGGTGGCGCCGGTACGGTATATAAAATTGATATCCAGGCGACCACTGCGGCGACCAGTGCCTGGCCTTATCAATTGGGCACAAACACCTTGATCGTGCCCAGTTTCCTGCCGGATTCGTCCCCAAATCCCGCCTACTTGAATCATGTGCACTATGTCGAGTTTCCTTGGGGACCGCATGGCTTCCTCGACAAGCCGGCAACCTTTAAAGGCAAGCGAAAATCCCCCGGGAAGCTGCAGGCAGACATTTCTAAAGTCATCGCCGCCTACAATCGTCTGTTCAACTCGATCACGGCCAACATGGTCAGCGACAAGGAGGATTTGGACAAGAGTCTGCAGTTATTCAATGCACTGACGCAACAGTTGACGGCCATGCGCGCCAATTTTGTGAGTAGTCAGGAGAACACTCTCCATATGGACCGATTGCTCCGTTTTCAAGAAATCTCAAACCTCGCGAGTGATGAATTGAAGGAGGTAATTCAATCGATTGCGGACGCGGTTAAAGAATCCATTCCGGATATATTAATTGCGGGAACGGCCTTAGGTGGCAGCGTGGGTTCTTTAGCAAAATCATTACCAATATTCAGCCAAAGCCAAGCTGTCGCAGTTATTAATATAATTAACTATGTATTAAATGTGGGAGTCCTGTCGGAACTTGACGTCACCGAACAGGCGCAGCAGGCGTTGGATCTGGCAGCATTTGACATCGACTCGACCGGCCAGCTACAGGCGGCCGCCGCCGAGCTTGGGTACTTGGTTAAGAAGGTCCAGGGTGACTGGATCTTGATTAACCAGGATACCCGCGCGCTGCAGGATGCCTACGAGAATTATCGGAGGGACATGGCGGCCGGGGATCGGCTGCAGATTGAACGCGAAGTGTTTCGCAAGCGCGCGGCGGCTGTGGTGCAGGGCTTCCGGACGCGGGACGCGGCCTTCCGGATCTTCCGCAATGAAAAACTGGAGCGCTATAAGGCGCTCTTCGACCTCGCCGCACGTTACAGTTACCTCGCGGCCAATGCGTATGACTACGAGACCGGTCTCCTGAACACGGATGCGGGCAAGTCCTTCATCAATCGCATCGTCAGCGCTCGTGCGCTGGGCGTGATCAAGAACGGCGAACCGCAGTACGGGGGCAGCAACAGCGGGGACCCCGGGCTTTCCAGCGCGCTGGCTGAAATGAAGGCCGATTGGGATGTGCTCCGGGGGCGCCTGGGCTTCAACAACCCGGATGCTTACGGGACCACCGTTTCCTTGCGCCAGGAGGACCGACGCATCCTGCCCGGAGCCGATGGGGACACCGTTTGGCTGGATGTCCTCCAACAGAGCATGCGGGACAATCTGCTGAACGATCCGGATGTGCGGCGGCATTGCCTGCAGATCGATCCGGGAACTGGCCTGCCGGTGCCCGGCATCGTGTTGGAATTCAGCACCAGCATCAATCCCGGCGAGAACCTCTTCGGCCGACCGCTGGCGGCGGGGGACAGTGCGTTTCACCGCAGTTCCTTCGCCACCAAGGTCTATGCCGCCGGAGTGGCCTTGGAAGGTTATGTCGGCATGAACAATCCGTTGGCCAATGGTTCCGCCATCGGTGCTGCTGACGGCATCTCGCCACCCGACCCCATCTTCCTGAACCCGGATGCCCTGGCGGCCACTCCGTATGTTTACCTGATACCGGTGGGTGTGGATGCCATGCGCAGCCCGCCACTCGGGGATGCCAGCGGGATCCGCACCTGGGACGTCCAGGATGTGACCATCCCGATGCCCTTCAACATCGGCGCCTCGGATTTTTCCAGCAAGAAGCTCTATTAGACTTCGGATTCCCTTTCGGAGCCGCTGTTCGGCGTGCGTAAACATCAGGCCTTCCGTCCGGTGTCCACGACCGCGGCTTTCAACGCGGACATCTACGGCCTGGGTGGATCGCTCCAGCCTTCGCAATTCACCAATCGCCGGCTGATCGGTCGCTCTGTCTGGAACTCCAAGTGGAAGCTGGTCATCCCGGGCGACAGCCTGCTGCAGGATCCCAAGGAGGGCCTGGCACGCTTCGTCAAGACGGTCAAGGACGTGAAGCTGCATTTTGTGACGTACGCCTACTCGGGTAATTGATACCGCGAAACCCTGAACTTATGAATCCTCCATTCTCTGCGGCATCCTCAATATCGCCCGGGACTCCGGTCCGGTGGTCGCTTGCGCTCTTGTTCCTACTGCTGTGTGTCCGCACACTGGCGTATCCCCCGGCGCCCCACCACCTGCTTTATGGCCTGGTGCGGGATCAGTACGGCTCACCCATCCACATGGCGGGGGCGGAGGTCATCCTCCTGACGGCCAGCGGCCGGGAGTTGAAAACGAGGATTGTCGCTTCCGAGCCGGGGGTGAATTACCAACTGGAAGTGCCGATGGACGCGGGCCTGACGTCAGATTTATACAAGGCCACGGCGATGCAGCCGACGATGCCCTTCCAGATCAAGGTGGTGATCAACAAGGTCACGTACTTGCCGATCGAACTGAAGGGGAAATCAGCCCAGATCGGCGAGCCGGGCAAACGCACCCGCCTGGACCTGACCTTGGGTGAGGACAAGGACGGGGATGGATTGCCGGACGCCTGGGAACGCATGATTAACCGGGACATTACCAAGGTGAATCCCGGCGACGTGAATGCCAACGGTCTGACCAATCTGCAGGTATATCTGACGGGGACGTACGCATTGGATTCCAGTGACGGTTTGAAGTTGAGCATTCAAGGCGTGCTCAACGGCGAGCCGTTGATGACCTTCATGGGCGTGACGGGCCATTCGTACCTCTTGCTGGGCTCGACGGATTTTGTGACTTGGACTCCGGTAAAATTCATCATTCCAGCGGAGGGCGCCTCGGCGCCGGTTCGTTCCAGCTATCTGGCCGCGAAGATAACCCCGATTCAAGTGGCGGCGGTGACGGTCGGATTGGCGGCGGCCCCGACTTTCTTCAAGCTGGAGATTCGATAAGGCGCCGATGGAACCCGCGAACCCGATCCTGCCCGCACCGGTTTCATCCGCCCGCCGCCGCTGGGCAAGGGGTCTTGGGGTGTGCCTTGTGGTGTTGCTGGCCTGCGTCACTGGGTGGCAATGGTATCCCGCACCCCGGGTGGCGCGGGAAGAATCGGCGTCACCGGAAACGGCACTGCCGGAAGTGGAGCGACCGGACCTGGCGTTGAAGGCGGGACGTTTGCATCTCGGTGACCGCCTCTTCACGGGACAGATGTTGGAGCACTATCCGGATGGCGTGTTGAAATCCCGCTCCGCGGTGTCCAACGGGCTGCTGCACGGGCTTTCGGAGGGATGGTTTACGAACCAGGTCCAACAGGTGGCGGAGCACTTTGTGAACGGCGTTTCCCATGGGGAACGGTTGCGCTGGGATGAGCAGGGCCGGAAGTTGGCGGCCGCTCAGATTGTGCACGGGAAGATTGAGGGAGTGTTCCGGCGCTGGCATACCAACGGCGTGCTCTCGGAGGAAGTGACCATGAAGAACGGCGAGGCGGAAGGGTTGTCACGCGCGTGGTATCCGAGTCGATGTTTGCAAGCGGAGATAACGATGGCGCAGGGAAAAGTCCTGGTGCAACGCCGGTACCCGGATGGCGAACGTCCGCCGACCGCGGAACCTCTAGCCCAGACGGGGAAACCATGAAGATTTGGCGGTCGAATTCCAAGACGGTAATCGGCGGCACGTGCGGCCGGTCTTGGGCGTGGCTGGCAGTGCTCGCCGGGTTCACCGGAGTGGCCGTCGCTCAGACGCCTATTTCGATCTATCCGACCGTGGCCGCGGCTGGAGGCGGGCTGAGCACTGGTGGCAAAATTGAGATCAGCGGGACGGTGGGGCAACCGGGAGCCGGACCGCCGATGCGCAGCAAGAACTTTTCGGTGAAGAGCGGCTTTTGGAACGTGCCGGTGCTGGTGCAAGTCGCGGGGGCATCAACCGCGGTCCCGGTGACGATTAGCAATGAACGTGCAGGCGTGACATTGGCGACGGTGGCTGGGGCCCCGAAATCCGTGGCGCCGACGGTGGTGCGGGAGACAGAGAGCCTCGTGGTGTCGTGGCCGACGGACGCGGGCGGGCTGACGTTGGAAAGCACCACGGATATCAGCGGTGAGGTGCGCTGGGCAGAGGTGGGCGAAGCGCTGACGCCGGCTGACGGATGGAACCGGGTCCGCGTGCCGTTCACCGAAGGCCAGCGATTCTTCCGCCTGCGTACGGGAGACGCCGCACGCTAACGGCATACGGCTACATTTGAGTTGCGGTGCCCCGTCACGCCTCTTTCGGCTTCGCCGTTTTCGCCACGGCGACGATGCCGTCCAGCTTGGTGATAATCTCCCGGTCAATTCTCTCCTTTGGCACGGAAAAAGGGGTCGGTTCTTGGTATCGGTCACTCATCTGCCTAGGCCAAATGCTCTAAGGGCAGCCAAAGTAAACAACACCAAGAACTGACCCCATTACGGAGCGTTGTGCGTCCGTTGAAATGTCCCGTTGCTGCAACATGCGTAGTCCACCCGGAAAAACGATCAGCCCAAACGCATTTGATTTTTTGGCTTCCCGGTCCGGGAAGTGGATTTCGCCCGGGCGATTGATTTAAGGAGCATTTCAGTTCAAATCGTTTAGCCTGCGGTCCCGTGAATGACCTGACCCAGCTTCTGGGGAATGCGGCCAATGGCGACGCCCATTCCCTGAACCAGCTCTATGATCAGGTTTATGCCGAATTGCGGGCGATCGCGGCGCACAAAATGGCGGCCGAACGGGACGGGCATACGTTGCAGCCGACGGCGCTGGTTCACGAAGCCTATCAGCGGCTCGGAGGGGCGGAGCATTTCAAGTTTGCCAACCGGGCGCACTTCTTTGCCGCCGCCGCCGAAGCCATGCGCCGGATCCTCGTGGACAGCGCCCGCCGCCACGCCCAACTCAAACGCGGCGGCGACCAGGAACGGGTGGAATGGCACGAAACCCGGATCGCCGCGCCGGTCGAGGACGACAAGCTCCTGCTGGTGAATGAAGCGCTCGATGCGCTGGCCAGGGAAGATCCCCTGAAAGCGGAAGTGGTGAAGCTGCGCTATTTCGTGGGACTCAAACATCAGGAGATCGCCGACGCGCTCGGCGTCAGCGAACCCACCATCCGCCGGCATTGGGCCGTGGCCCGCGTCCGGCTGTTCGAATTGGTTGGTCTGCGGTCCGTCGCACCGGGAACCCTGGATAAACCCTGAGTGCCTCCAGGTGATTTTTCCCTCCGAGATGATCGTTTTCGATGACCGCCTACGCATGTAAGGGCAGAAACGTATTTTGAAAAACCTGGATGCAATCTACTTCGCCGTCCGGGAACTGGCTCCCGAGGACCGGCCCGCCTACCTGACCAAGGCCTGCGCGGGCGACCACGGGCTGCGAGCGCGCGTGAAGCAGATGCTGGCCGTGTCTGCCGAAGCGGAGGCGTTCATTACCGACCTGCCGGACGACGATTCGGAAGCTCGAACGTCCGACAACGATTCGGCCAAAAACCTCAAGCGCGATCTTGCCGATGCGCCCGGTGAAGCCGTTGGGCAGACGCTCGGACGCTACAAATTACTGGAGCGAGTCGGTGAAGGCGGGTGCGGCGTGGTCTATGTCGCGGAGCAGACCGAGCCGGTGCGTCGCCGCGTCGCGCTCAAAGTCATCAAGCTAGGGATGGACACCCGCGAAGTGATCGCGCGCTTCGAGGCGGAGCGGCAGGCGCTGGCGATGATGGATCATCCGAACATCGCCAAGGTGCTCGACGCGGGAATGACGGAAGGCAGTAATCAGTCATCAGTCACCAGTGATCAGTTATCAGTGACCAGTAATCAGTCATCAGTGATCAGTAATCAGTCACAGGGGGGCGGAGGTCCTGGGGCTAGGCGCGAACGACTGACTACTGATCACTGTTCACTGATTACTGCCTCGGGCCGTCCCTACTTCGTGATGGAACTGGTGCGCGGCATCCGCATCACGGATTACTGCGACCA
>CAMAUY010000086.1 GCA_945861565.1 Akkermansia muciniphila | reverse complement strand
TCGGGGCACTTCCCAACTCGGGCACGCAGCGCTATTTCCGCGCAGACTGTGCTTGCCATGAGAATTGAATTTGTCGCCACCGACTATTGGGGAATGAGAACCACGGATAAACGCCGATAGACGCAGATTCCATGCCCTTTTCTATCCGCATCAATCCGTGTTCATCCGCGGTTCTCCTCTCCTTTATCCGCGGTTTTGGGCCCGGCTGGCTTCAGCTTCCAATCTTTCCACCGCCGGCTGCATCAAGTTCGGGAATCGATCCCTGCGGAATTTGCCGGAAGCGCCAGTCTCCTTTAGGGTTCTGTCGGTTTCTGAACTGCACCGTGTTTTCAAAAACGTCCGCCCAAACCAAACAATGAGCCCGACGGATCCCCAAACCCTTTCGCCCCGGATTGCATCACAATTATCTCTTCCAGTCCGCAACGTCCTCTACGGAAGGCAGCTCGGCGTCTTTTTTCTGTTCCTTGTCTCACTCTGCGGCAGCAGTTCGCCAGCGCACGGCGGCGTGGTTCGATTCAAAACCGTGCTCGGTGACGTTGATGTTCGACTCTACTCGCAGGCCACCCCCCTCAGCGTTTCAAACTTCCTGGGGTACGTCAGTCGGGGGCACTATCAAGATGTGTTGATTCATCGCTCCGTGCGAAATTTCATCGTCCAGGGGGGCCGTTACCGTTTCGACGGCAGCGCACAGACTGAGCCGAAGGACTACCCGGAATATCCCCAGCAGGCGGCGGTTCGCAACGAACCGGGCTTGTCGAACCTTCGCGGGACGATCGCCTACGCCAAGCTCGGAGGCCAACCCAACAGCGCAACACGCGAATGGTTTTTCAATCTCGCGAATAACTCGGCCAATCTGGATCTCCAGAATGGCGGTTTTACCGTTTTTGGACGCGTTCTTGGCTCGGGAATGACGGTGGTGGATTCGATCGCCGCGGTCCCCACCTTTCCCTTTGTGTCACCTTGGACTGAAGGCCCACTCCGAAACTACACCGTTGCCAACTATAACGCATTTGTGCCGGTCCGGGCTTCTAACGTCGTAAATCTGAGCATTTCTCTGCTCCCGTTTCGGGACGGTGACTACAATTTCGATGGCGTCGTAAATCAAACGGATCTCGCCCTCTGGCGAACCACACTCGGTTCAACAACCCAGGCGGAAGCGGACGGCAACGGGGATGGGATTGTCAACCAAGCCGATTTCGAAGTCTGGGCCGCAAATGCCGAAGCCTCGGCTCTGGCGGTCGTGCAGGGAATCAACTTCCAGCAGACGACAAGGCTACCGAACGGGGCCTTTTCATTCATCTTTACGAATTTGCCAGGACTGTACTTTAGCGTCCTCAGCAAAACAAACTTGACCGCCGAATCCGGCCATTGGACCGCCCGCGGCCGGGTTCCGGAAGTCTCGCCAGGAACCTATCAATTTATGGACATCGAAGCGACCAACGTCGGGCGACAGCTCTATCGTGTGACTCAGCCGTAATCGGTCTTGGCATCATTCCGGCCGAAGGCCCACCGGGTACTACGGCTCGGCCGTCAACGAAGCTTTTTCGATTTCAATCCATCGGGCGGCTCGGACTGGTAACAGCAGGCTTCGGTGGCACCGCCCCCCATTCCATCTCGGGTCCTGGACCCATCGCAGCTTGGAACTAGCCAAAAAAGAAGCGGGCTTTGGGGTAACACACGGTTTTTACCGCCAAAGCCCGCCAACTCGCCCACTCGAGCAAGTTTCAATTGATTACGCCAGCAGGTTATGGGCCGAACCCCGGTTGACAAGCTTTTTGAATAAAATTTGGTGCATCACCACTTCTGGGGTTCATTTCCGACGGGAGCATGGGCATTCGGGGAGGGACACCGCCACATCAAAACGGCCCAGGGAGCGCTCTCGCAGTCGATTTCACGCTGGGGTGGCCCACAAAAAGCGGCCGCCTTTCGGCGGCCGCTTAACCCAAACAACCAAATAATCCCCCTTTGCCAGCTCCCCCTGGACCCGACTTTGAGGCCCGGCTAACAGTCGTCGCGACCGCTCACGCGTTCCCCCCAAATTCAACCTACAATAGACAAGACAACAGGGGGAACTGATGGGTTCAATGAAAAAATTGATGCCCTGTCGCATGCCCCTGAATTGGAAGGCTATCGGGATTAATTTATTGTTTCTAATTCGCTGATTTTCTGCCAGGAAACGACTCTTCGGTTGGGGCGTTTTATGATTCCCCGGTCTGCCGTCCCTGAGAGAAGTAATTCCCGGCGGTGCATTCTGGGGCAGCGAGCGATCGCCGCCGTCCTACCGATGCATCAGTTCCTCGATGGAATCGGCCTCAATCGGGATCTTCGCCATGAGGTCGACCACGCCCGTTTCGGTGATCAAGACATCATTCTCCAATCGTACGGCCATTTGTTCCTCTGGAATATAGATGCCGGGTTCAATCGTCATCACCCACCCCGGTGCGAACGGTTCCGTCGTAAATCCGACATCGTGCACGTCCAACCCGAGAGGGTGCCCCGCTCCGTGCATAAAATACCGTTTCAACGATGCTCTGTCCTGGCCCTGTTTGCGAAGATCCCGAATCGTCAGGAGCCCGAGATCCACGAGTTCCTTTTCGATCATCGCTTCCGCCGACTTCTGCCAGTCCTTATAACGACGTGCGGGGCTGAGCTCTGCCATCAATCCGCGAAGGACGCGGAGGACCGCGTTGTAGACCCGCCGTTGGCGGGGGGTAAAACGGCCGCTGACCGGGATCGTGCGGGTGAGGTCCGAATTATAGTTCGCGTAGCTGGCCCCCACATCCAGCAGCAGCAAATCGCCATTCCGGCAGGGTTGATCGTTCTGGATATAGTGCAGGATGCAAGCGTTTCGGCCGGCAGCGATGATTGGGCTATAGGCAAAGGTGGCGCGGCGTCGGGTAAACTCATGAATGAATTCGGCCTCGATCTCACATTCATTGACGCCGGGGCGGGTAAATCGAGCCACCCGGCGGAAACCCGCCTCGGTAATAGCACAGGCTTGCTGCAACAGGTCGATTTCCCAACGCGACTTCACGATCCGCAGGCGATGGAGCAAGCGGGCGAGGCGATGATAATGATGGAGAGGGAATTGGCGGCGGATTTCCTCCACGAACCGCATTTCCCGAGTCTGGACCGCACTGCCAGCCCGCTTGTGTTCATTCGCATTAAGGTAGACATGCTCGGCCTCGCACATCAGGCGGTGTAACAAGGGAGGAAAGGCCGAAGTCCACTGGATATTCTTAATTCCACTGATCTGGCGTGCCTCGTCTTTGGTGAGTTTGTGTCCTTCCCAGACCGCGATAACATCGCTGGTTTCCCGGAGAAATAGGATTTCCCGAAGACTCGGGTCATCGGCATCCGGAAAGAGCAGCAGAGTTGATTCCTCTTGCTCAACACCGGAGAGATAAAAGAGATCCGAATTCGGAACAATGCGCAGGGATCCATCGGCATTGGTTGGAAGAATGTCATTGGCATTCAGCAGGGCGATCGAGTTGGGCCGTAGCAGACGCTTTAGGCGGTGGCGGTTCTCGATGAAAAGCTGCGGATCAATCGGAGCGTGTCTCATACCACTAGGAGAATGGGGGGAGACTGAGTTCCAAACAAGAACGGCGACGCGGGGGATTTGGATCCGCTCGAATTTCCGTTTCGCAATTCTCATTGGCTGGCGTAGCCTCCAGGTCTCGGTGAATCCGGCGAAGGCTGGGTTCTGCGTCACCGAGAGTTTCCACCTTTGAATTGCTTCCGATGACCGATCCCGCCATCACGCCTGAGCTAGTCGCAAAGCACAACTTGACCCCGGACGAGTACCAAAAGGTGCTGGAAATCCTGGGGAGGACCCCAAGCTACACGGAATTGGGGATCTTTTCGGTGATGTGGAGCGAGCACTGTTCGTACAAGAATACCCGGCCCGTACTGAAATCCTTTCCAACCCGATCCCCACGGATACTCGTCGGTGCCGGCGAAGAAAACGCTGGGATCGTCGATATCGGAGAGGGCCTGGCGATTGCGTTCAAGATCGAATCGCACAACCATCCGAGCGCGGTTGAACCGTTTCAGGGGGCGGCCACTGGCGTGGGCGGCATCGTACGGGATATATTTACCATGGGCGCCCGGCCCGTCGCCGCCCTCAATTCGCTGCGTTTCGGTGATCTGGGGAATCCCCAGGTGCGCCGACTGTTCAGCGGTGTGGTCCAGGGCATCGCCCACTACGGCAATTGTTTCGGGATACCCACGATCGCGGGAGAGGTGTACTTCGACAAATCCTACGAAGGCAATCCTCTGGTGAATGCTTTTTGTCTGGGTGTCCTTCGGCATGAGCAGATTGCGAGAGGAGCTGCGCACGGCATCGGGAATCCCGTCTTTTACGTCGGGCCCGCTACCGGGCGGGACGGGCTGGCCGGGGCGGCATTTGCCTCTCAAGACCTGACCGAAGAATCGGCCGAAAAGCAGCGGGGAGCCGTGCAAGTCGGCGATCCCTTTATGGAAAAGCTCGTCTGTGAGGCGTGTCTGGAGCTTCTCGCCACCGGGTGTGTGGCCGGGATCCAAGACATGGGGGCTGCGGGATTGACGTGCTCAACGTGTGAGACGGCGGCTCGGGCCGGAACCGGAATTGAGATCGAGTTGAACCTCGTTCCACAACGTGCGCCGGACATGACCTCTTACGAAATCATGTTGTCCGAATCGCAGGAACGCATGCTGATCATTGTCCACAAAGGCCGGGAAGCCGAGGTGAAGCGGATATTCGACAAATGGGATTTGCCTTGGGCCGAAATCGGTCTCGTCACGGATACCGGCCGCATGGTGGTACGGCACAAGGGTCAGGTCGTGGTCGACGTCCCCGCAAAAAAGTTGGCGGATGAGGCCCCGGTCTATTATCCCGAAGCCCGTGTCCCCGAATATCTCACCGCTGTTCGGGCTTTTCGACTCGATGGCGTTGCCCAAACAAGCGACCCGCAGGCGGATCTCCAGGCACTCCTGGCTGATCACTCACTGGCCTCCAAGAACTGGGTCTACCGACAGTACGACCACATGGTCCGCAACGGATCGATTCTCTGCCCAGGAAGTGATGCGGCGGTGATTCGGATCAAGTCGGATTCTCTGCCTCCACTCTCCGAGGAGCTCAAATTGCGGGTGAAGCCATTCTCCGGCGAGAAGCTCGTGGCCATGGCCGTTGATTGTAACGCGACGTACGTGTACTTGGACCCGTACGAAGGGGGCAAGATCGCCGTGACGGAGGCCTGTCGCAATCTCGCCTGCTCCGGAGCCACCCCTCTCGGCGCCACCGACAATCTCAACTTTGGCAGCCCACAGAACCCTGAGATATTTTGGCAATTGCGTGAATCCGTGCGAGGGCTTGCCGAAGCGTGCCGAGCCTTTGACGCACCCGTGACCGGCGGAAACTGTTCCCTGTACAATCAACGGGGCGCCCTCGGGGCGATCGACCCCACTCCAACGGTCGCGGTTGTTGGCCTGATAGAGAAACTTGAACACGTTACAAGCCAATGGTTTAAGGATGAAGGTGACGCAATTATTCTCCTGGGCAATGGGATCCATTCCACCGACCCGCTCCAGGGTCTCGGTGGCAGCGCCTGGCTCCGGGTTGTCCGAGGCTTAAAGACCGGTTCACCCCCTCCGTGTGATCTTGAGGAAGCGCGGGTCCTGCATGACGGCCTTCGCAGCCTGATTCGCGGGGGAAGTATTAAGAGTGCCCACGATTGCAGCGAGGGAGGACTCGCCGCGTGTGTCGCGGAATCTTGTATGAGCCAGTTGATCGCGAAAGAAACCCCGCGGCTCATCGGTGCGGCCTTGGATCTAGTCGTTGTGCAAGAGAAATTGGGTGATGGAATCCGACTTGATGCACTGTTGTTCGGTGAATCCCAAAACCGGGTGGTCGTAACGACAGCAGCGCTCTCCGTGGGAAAAGTCCTTGCTCAGGCCAAAATCCTCGGCGTCCCCGCTGCTCTCATCGGCCGCGTTGGGGGAGATCAACTGAATATTCAGACGAAGACCGGCGGATTCAGCTGGATCCTGACCGAGCTCCATGATGCTTGGTGGAATTCCATCGCGCGGGCGATGGTTTAGCGCCCGTTGGGGCGTTGGCTGCCCAACGCGGCAGGTTCGTCCCGCCCGTTTATCCGGTTGGCGAATCACAGCGCATCGATTTGATCGCTGAAAGCGGTTGAACCAGAATATGCGGAGCTTCCCATTGATCCGGAGTCGTCATACCGACTAATAAGTATAGTTACCAGTCCCGGGATACTCTTTACTCGCGGAAAGGAAATCCTCCGCGATAAATCGAGCTGAAATCTCCATCGTCCATGTTGCGCTAATCTACTACTAATAGGTTAGATATGACGGATGATGGCTGATTTCCACACCATCAAGGTCGAATCGGACCGTTATCGGCAGAAAATTAATTATTTCCAAACATTGTTCAGCACAAGGCGCCAGAATCGGACAGCCTAAGGGCCGGATCGAGATCGGCAATTCCAGCATGCTAATTAATTTAATAAGAGTATGCTTAGTTAAATAATAACTATTACGAGTGATGGTTGATACCTAAATTAACTTTTAATATTATCTTGTACATAAGTTGAGCTGTTGGATATCCATCCGGCCCCAGAACGCCCAGCAATCGAATAATCCAATCAACCTATGGACTCGCTAGAATGCTCGAACCCACGGATGGCCTTCCTCGCGCAACGTCGTATTTCAGATCGTAGACCAACCGCCGCTTGCTCCGCTTTCTTCGCCCTCCTGGCAGCCGCTTGGCTGTGCAGCGGAGGCCTCATGGCCGAATCTTTGTTTCATTCCCGGAATCCGTTCGCATTTCAAACCACCAAAAGCACCAAACATCCCCATGGCTCCGAAGTCCGACTCGCCGCTCGGCTTCTCAAAATGCCCTCGTTTGAACTGAATCTCGGCGCCGGCCATCTGTTTAAAGCGATCCGGGATCGCACCGACCACTACTCGGATCAGGATTTGGTTTGGGTGGGACACATTGATGGGGAGCCCCTGAGCCGCGTAACTCTGGCCGTTCGCCGGGGTGTGGTTGCCGGGGTGATTGACCGCCTCTCTGACCTTGGCAAGGAAACCTGGGTCATCAATGCGAGTCCCGACGGCCGCCAATGGATCGCTTCGGTCGGACCATCGCCGGCAGGATGCGTTCTCCCTCAGAACGCCTCGACAGACAACGTCGGAATTCCCGTCTCCGGGTCGGTGCCGGCTACCTACACGTCCCCGTCGGTTGTCGACCTTCTCGTCGTTTACTCTCCGGCCTCGCGGGTTGCTAATAGCGGACAAGCCAACTTGGAGGCTATGATTCTCGCCGCGGTTTCGGATGCCAACTCTGCCTATCGCAACAGCGGCATTCATCTCCAACTTAACCTCGTCCATATGACAGAGATCGCTCACGTGGAGTCGCCTTCCGTCACGATGCAAGATGTGCTGGGTCGGCTCGCCAATTCCCTCGACGGCTGGTACGACGAGGTGCCGCTCCTGCGAGACACCTATGGTGCCGATGTCGTCACGTTGGTCAGCGAAGACACCGGGCAAAGCGCCACAGGAACGTCCTACATTCCTTGGATTCTCGGGACCGTCTATCCGGATCTTGCCTACAATGTTTGCCAATCGGGATCCCTTTTTTCCGGTGTGTTGGTTCACGAAGTTGCCCACAATATGGGTTCCGCCCACAACCGTGAAGATGCCGGCGTGCCGGGAGCGTTCCCGTATTCCTACGGATGGCGACGTTGTGCCAACGACAGCCTTGGGTTTCGCACGGTGATGGCCTACTCGTGTCCGGCCGGAACGGGTTCGGCCCCTCCCATCAACTATTTCTCGAATCCAAACCTGTCCTACCTCGGAGCTCCGTTAGGCGTGGATTTTGCCGCAGATCCCGACAATGCCTCCGACAACACTCGCTCCATCAATGAAGCGGCTCCTACCGTCGCTACCTTCCGGAATTCATCGGCGAGTCCCCCTGGTTCGCCCTCGGGCCTGACGGCAACCGCCATGGCCTACAATCGCATTGATCTCGTCTGGACCGACGGATCCGCGAACGAAGCGGGATTTGAATTGCAGCGAAGTCCCGACGGAATCAATTGGTCTTCGATCGCATTTCTGCCGCTCGGCTTCACAGCCTACTCGGACCGTCCCCTGTCCGCGGGAACCACCGCGTGGTATCAGGTCCGGGCGTACAACAGCGGCGGCTTCTCCCAATTCACCGCCATCGCCACCGCGACGACTGCTGCCATCGCCGCCCCCCCGGCCGCCCCGTCTGGGTTTGTTGCGACCGTCAGATCCGGCTATCGGGTGGATCTATTCTGGGTGGACAACGCCAACAATGAAGATGGATTTCGGCTCGAGCGATCAACCGACGGTTTGAATTTTTCTCCCCTCGCCAACCTGGACTGCGATCTGTCCGCCTTTTTGGACGGCACTGCTTTTGTTAACACGGTCTTCAGCTACCGCCTGACGGCCTTCAACTCGGCCGGAGATTCCCCGTCGGTAATAGTCTCAGCCACAGTCCCGGCCATCCCGAACGCGCCCACCGGACTTCTCGCTCAGATCATTAGCGCCACTCAGTTGCGATTGACCTGGATTGATAACGCCACCAACGAGACCGGTTATACTGTTTTTCGGTCCGTCAACGGAGGTGCTTTCACCATCAAGGCCGCTCCTGCGATCAACGCCACAACCTATAACGACACCAGTGTCTCCATCGGTAACAGCTATATTTATCACGTGCAGGCACGAGGTTTTAGCGGGTTGTCTCCATTCTCCAACGACGCCGGCGGGACCGTCGATCTTCCGAGTGCTCCTTTGAATCTGACAGGGACTGCTGTCTCATCCTCCCAAATTGATCTGATTTGGGCGGACACCTCAAACAACGAGTCCGGATTTGGGATTGAGCGGTCTGAGGATGGTGTCCTGTTTTCTCCCCTTTCGAGTGTGGGTTCAGGGGTCACTGCGTTCCAGGATCCAACCGTTGTCGTAGGGCCGGTCTATACCTATCGTGTCACGGCAACCAACGGAATTGGTTCGTCGCCATACGCTACCACCCCCAACGGGATTTCGGTCACCGCTGAGCCTCCTCTTCCGCCTGCAAACCCTAGTTCCCTGCTGGCATCGGCGGTCTCGGCCGGGCAAGTGGATCTGAGCTGGGTGGACAACTCGGACAATGAACTGACCTTCCGAATCGAGAGGGCGACCGGCGAGGGAGCCTTCTCGACCCTGGAAACCCTCGGGGTTAACATCATCAGCTTCAGTGACACGACAGTCGCGCCCGGGACAGCCTATAACTATCGGGTGATTGCTGTGGGTGTGGGCGGAGACTCCGCGCCGAGTAACATCTCCGGTGTTGTTACCCCGGTTTTACCGCCATCCGCCCCCTCCGGGTTGCAGGTGACGGCCGCCTCCAGCGGACAAGTGGATCTCTCGTGGACGGACACATCCCCGGATGAGACCGCGTTCCGGATGGAGCGTGCTCTCGGCGCGGGCGCGTTCGTTGAGATCGCCGTTCTCGGTGCCAACGTCACGAGCTTTTCTGATATTACGGTGGCTCCGGCAACAACCTACAGCTACCGGATCCGCGCTTCAAACTCTGGCGGAAATTCCGAGTATGCTACACCGGTCGTCGTGACCACCCTTCCCCTCCCGCCGATTGCCCCGAATGGACTTGCATCGGTTGCTGTCTCCAGCAGCCGGGTCGATCTGAGCTGGGTGGATGCATCGGCCAATGAAGATGTTTTCCGCGTGGAACGAGCTCTCGGGAACGGCACCTTCGCGGAAATTGCGATCCTGGGACCGAATGTGACCGTGTACAGTGACACCGCAGTCGCTCCGGGATCAACCTACTCGTATCGAGTGCGGGCGTCGAATTCCGGTGGATTCTCCCCCTACTCGGCACCCTCGACCGTCTCGACGCCAATTCTCCCCCCCTCGGCCCCATCCGGATTGGGTGCCTTGGCAGTTGCTCCGACGCAAATTAATTTATCCTGGGTCGATACCAGTTCCGATGAGGCTGGTTTCCGGATTGAGCGCGCGTTGGGCAGCGGCTCCTTTGTCGAGATTGTCACCGTGGCGGCTAACAGCATCTCGTACTCGGACACAACGGTGTCCCCAGCGACATCGTACTCTTATCGGATCCGGGGTTACAACGCCGGGGGTGTTTCGCCTTATTCTGCAACGGCTTCCGCGACCACTCCCTTGGTACCGCCGGCCGCTCCTTCGAATCTACTCGCCGTTCCCATTTCCTCCTCCCAAATAAATCTGACTTGGACGGATGGGTCTTCCAATGAATCCGGGTTCCGGATCGAACGTGCTACCGGCGCTGGTGGGTATTCACAGATCGCGCTGGTCGGTGCTAACATAGTGGCCTTCAGCGACACCTCATTATCGCCCGCGACCAGCTACACGTATCGCATTCGAGCCACCAATTCTGGGGGAGATTCTCCGTTTAGTAACACGTCCACCGCCGCAACTCTTCCGCTCCCGCCCAGTGCCCCATCCGGTATTAGTGCCACGGTTATTTCCGCCACCCGGATCAACGTAGCTTGGATGGATAACGCGAGTAACGAGACCGGATTCCGGCTCGAGCGAGCCACAGCATCCGGAGCGTTTGCCCTCATCGCAACGCTCGGGGCCAACGCCACGAGTTATGCCGACACGACCGTTTCGCCGGTAACCCGGTACACGTATCGGGTCCGAGCCTACAATTCCGGCGGTAATTCCGCCTATTCCCCCACGGTCAGCGCGACGACACCGGAACTCATTCCTTTGGCTCCGTCGAATCTGCGTCTCACTGCGCTTTCCTCGTCGCAGATCCGTCTGAATTGGACCGACAACTCGGCGGTGGAAAGCGGATTCAAGATCGAGCGGTCATCTAATAATACCACGTGGAGTCAGGTGGCCACTGTTGGAGCCAATGTGGTTACCTACACGAACACCGGACTCAGCCGTAACACATTGTATTACTATCGGGTACGAGCTTACAATGCGGCTGGGAATTCCGCCTACTCGGGCACCGCTTCCATCAAGACCCTCAAATGAATTAGGACGGCACGGCCATGAGGCGCGTCCCGAAGTTGTTGGCAAACGTGCACTCCTGATTTCTGGCGCGTGTGTCCCCTATGAACAATCGGCATTTAGAAAAGCCGCGGAGCGGCGCCAGACCGTAGCCCACGGCGCGAGCCGTGGGGATGATGTTCGAACAGAGCGGTAGCCCCGTGAGGGGCGACAGAGCTGGAGGAGTGCGCCTTGTGTCAAATTCTCTGTCGCCCCTCCGGGGCTTGCGTACGATGCACTCGGCAACCCACGGCTGACGCCATGGGCTACGATCTGACGGCGCTCCGCGCCTCCGGAGTACGGCAACAATCGGGATGCGCCCACGGCCGGGCGCTGCCTTGACCCCGGCCCTGCCTGCCGTTCGCTACCAGCCGTTTGCGGTGCCTTCCGATCGGGGATCTGCCGCTCCCGTAAATCCGCCTTCGGTTGCATTCCAGCCCACAGCTTGGGTGGCTCCGAGATTGTCCTCGACCTTGACGTTATGGCCGCGTTGCCGGAGCGCCTGAATAGTGGTTTCGCCAGCCCGCTTTTCGATCAGGAGTTGGTCGGGTTTCCACTGATGATGAAACCGCACTCCGGCGAGGGCTTGCGAGGGACTTTGGCCGAAGTCGATGGTGCGGAGAACTGCCAGCAGCGTTTGGCTGATGATGGTCGGTCCGCCCGCAGCGCCAACCGCCAGGACTGGCCGACCGTTTCGGAGCACAACTGTTGGGCTCATGCTGGACAGGGGGCGTTTGCCGGGAGCAATCGCATTCGCATTCGCTCCGACCAGGCCAAACCCGTTCGGAACGCCCGGTTGCGCGGCGAAATCGTCCATTTGATTGTTCAGGACCACACCGGTTCCGGGCACGATTACCTTGGAACCAAACGTGGTATTCACCGTGGCTGTGCAGGCCACCCAATTTCCTTCGGAGTCCGCCGTTGAGAAATGAGTGGTATGTTTTCCGAACCACTCGCTGTCGACGTGCGGCGGATTGCCGTACTTGGGTACCGGGGTCGCTCGGTCCATCCGTATCTTGCGCGCCAGGTGCTGTGCGTATTCCTTAGAGACCAAAGCGCGAGGTACCCGGGCAAAGTCCGGATCCCCCAGCCAATGCGCGCGATCCGCAAATGCGAGCTTCATGGCCTCGGTGACCAGATGAATGAAGTCGACCGATTCTGGATCCATCGAGGGCAGGTCAAACCCTTCAAGAATATTGAGAATCTCCGCAACGTGGACTCCGCCCGAACTGGGCGGTGGAAACCCAATCAGTTCGCTTCCTCGATACGTCGTGCGAAGCGGGTCCCGTAACTTGGCCTCATACCGGGAAAAATCGATTCGGGTCAGCAACCCTCCCGATTGACGGAGAGCCTCTGCGGCCTTATAGGCAAATGGCCCGTGATAAAACCAGGCGGTTCCCTTTGCAACAATGTCATGGTACGTCTGACTCAATTCGGGCTGCCGCAGCCACAGGTCCGGTTTCGGATCCGAACCATCCTGCGGCAGAAAGAGCCGACGGAATTCCACGAATTCGACATTGCCCAGAAGGGGGCGTCCCCCAGCGCCATTGGTCAGACTGGCAAGCTCCCGTGCGGCGATGGCCAACCGACCCGCGTAACTCTTTCCGATGGGAAAGCCCCGATCGGCGAGGGTGGCCGCGTTCTCAAGGTGCTGGGCTAGCGGGAGTCGCCCAAAACGTGCGCTGGCCATTGCGAGAGCGGCAAGCTCGCCCGGAACCCCCACGGACAGGGAGCCATGCAAACTCAACTCTGGCACCGCGCGCCCCCGTCGGACGTACATATTCTTGCCCGCCTTGATCGGCGCCGTCTCGCGGCCGTCGATGGCGGTGCACGCTCCATCCCCGTGCCGGATAAGGAGGAAGCATCCTCCGCCAATTCCGGAATTCTGTCCGTCCACCACTCCCAACGTCAAAGCGCAGGCGACGGCAGCATCGATCGCGTTGCCGCCCGCCCGCAAGGCAGCCAGACCCGATTCCGTCGCCAGTGGATGAATCGTGGCTACCATGCCTCGCTTCGGTGACGCGGAATCGACCGCGGAAGCCGGCATGAAACCGCCGATCGCTGCTAGGCCGATTGCGGCCACCGAGTGTAGCATTGGCAAGCGACGCAAATTAACTGTATTAAGGGCGTGCAGAGCCAATTTGGAGAGCAGGCGCGGGGTTTGCATGGAGCCGACATTAAATCCGGCTCTACCCACCGGCGCAAGATATCGATCCATTTGATTGACCCATAGCTCGATTTCAACTTTGGCCTTCCCCACCTTTCGGGGGAATGGTACTAGCAGATGCGTTCTGTGAATTTGCCTAAAGCCGGAACAAACAAGCCACATAATCCAAACACGAATCCTTTGAAAAATAATATCCTCATCTCCGTGGCCTTTAGCTTGGCGCTGGCGGCCACCTCCCGCGCCGAGGAAGGCGGCAGCGCCCATTACATGCCAGGCTCCATGGCCTCTTTCATTGACGCCTTCCCCGGAAATCCCGGCAGCTTCACTGCGATGGACTTCTTCACCTACTACGACGCCAGTGCTGCAATCGGTCAGGGTCTGCCTCTCGGTGGATTGCTCACTTCGGGTCTGGACGCCACGGTCTATGCGAACACGGTCGCGGGCTTTTACCAGGCTCCGTGGGAGGTGCTCGGCGGCGGTCTAGCGTTTGGCATCGCGGTGCCCTATGTGTGGATCGAAGTCGAAGGCCAGGCTCAGCGCATTGGACCGGACGGTGTACCGGGACCGGTCGTCAGCGCTCGTGACACTGCCAATGGCATCGGGGACATGACGATTATTCCGTTCATGCTGGGTTGGACGAATATTCTCCCGGACTTGAAGCTGGATTCGCGTCTGAGCGTCTTCGCGCCGACGGGCGATTACGATCAAGGTCATCTTGCCAACGTGGGCAAGAATTACTGGACCTTCGAGCCGGGGATCATGGCAAGCTGGTTGAGCAGTAAAATTGGCACGGAAGTCAGCCTCTACACCGGCGTGGACTTCAACACCCGGAACGACGCCACCGATTACACCAGCGGCACGTCGCTTCACCTGGATGCGACCGTGGCCCAACATCTGCCACTGTTCGGGGGGTTCGTCGGGTTAGGTGCCAACGGCTTTTACTACAAGCAGCTCACCGGCGACAGCGGCTCGGGCGCGCGCCTGGGCGGGTTGGAGGGGATGACGGTTGGCGTGGGTCCCGTCCTCTCCTATGTGCGGCCACTCCGGAAGACGTCCCTCCTCCTGGCCGAGGTCAAGTGGTTGCCCGAGCTGGACGTCGAGAAGCGCATGCAGGGCGACTTCGTCTGGTTCAAACTGGGAATGATGTTCTAAGCTGGACCGAATCAACGAATGGCATCTACAAAAACTATGAGCCGATCCAAGCTCGCCCTCCAGTGCGCATGACGGTATAGAACGGGCTTCCTCGGGCTGCAGGTCATGCCAGCGAATGCGAGCCACTGAAGGCAACCAAGTCCGGCGCATGTGGCCTGGAGGAGCGGGTGAACCAGCCCGGGTCGGCACTCTGCTTTGGGTTGGCATTTTCTACGCATCGATAGCGTGCGGCCTCAGGGTTGCTTCTGCGTGGGCTGAGGAGGCTCCTGCAACCCGAGTCATCGCGTCGGAAACCGCGGCCGAAACCGTCGGCCCGGAACGCCTGAAGTCAAAAACGCGCGTTATCGTGGACACCCATGCGCCACCGACCGACGCCAGCCCAACCAACGCGTTACCGGAAACTTTTGACTGGGACGTCTCCTGGAAGGGGTGGGATGGGTTGCATTTCGCTCTGGAACGGAAAACGTTGCTGGGCCAAGAGTTGAGTGGGATCACTCATCTCGCCGTCAGGCGTTTGGCGGAGACCCGCATGGCCGGAAAGATTGGAGCCAAGCTTGCCTTGGACGCTGCCGCGTACGTGACGGGCGAAGATTTCACGGGGTTCGACGCGGGAATGGAGGTTCGCCGTGCCCGCGTGTACGCCAGAGGAGATTGCCTCTTGCTCTTGCCCGTCTCCTACGAGGTGGAAATCGGCTACGTCCCGGGCGCCTTCTACATCGAGAATAGCTATGTGGAGTTTCACAACTTGGGCTTACTGGACTTCCTCGGCAGTCTCAAGTTCGGCCAATATCAGGTGCCGATGGGTCTGGTGAATTACGGCAGCAGTCGGGACATGATGTTCATGGAGGCACCGTCCCCGGTGACTGCCTTGGCCCCCGGCGTCAACGCGGGCGTGCAGGTGGGAAAGCCGGTTTTCAAAGAGCGCATGACGTGGGCGCTGGGCATGTTCACCGACGCGGCAGGCGTCGGCAGCGACTTTGGCGAAGCGACCAAGGGCTTTGGCCGTGCCGTGGGGCGCGTAACCGGCCTGCCAATATACAGTCGCGACCCAGGGCTACCCCACTCCCAACGTCTGCTGCACCTGGGTGTTAGCGGCTCGGTCGTTTACGCCGGCCAGAACTCGGTGCGCTACCGCACGCGCCCCGAAAGTCATCTCGCGCCCTATGTGGTAGACACCGGCGAGATCGACGCGGAAGGTGCCCTCTCGCTTGGCGCAGAAGCCGCCTGGGTTCGCGGTCCGCTCTGCGTACAAGGCGAGTTGCTGAGCTCGACGGTTCGGAATAATGCCGGTCAGGAAGTGAACTTCGGCGGCTTCTATAGCTCGGTGAGCTGGTTCCTCACGGGCGAAAGTCGACCCTATGACCAGACCCAGGGCACGTTTGGGCGCGTCATTCCGAAAAGGAATTTTAACTTCGGCCCAGGCGGCTGGGGCGCGTGGGAAATTGCAGGCCGTTTTTCCTCCGTCAACCTGAATCGCGGTGACAGCGACGGAGGACGCCTCGGAATGCTTATGGCCGGCGTTAATTGGTATCTCCATCCCCACGTGAAGTGGCGATTCAACTATGGCCTTGGCCATGTCGGCGGCCGGACGCCGGACGGCAACCTGAGCCTCTTCCAGACGCGAGTGGAATTGGATCTGTGAACTTAGGCACCCCTGAACACCCCCCTCACCGGCATTTTTCAAGGCCGCTGAATGGCAATCCATCGGCCGCTTTGGGAACTCTTCAGGATGGATTCGCACAAGCCCACTTCATGGTGGCCATCCTGAGCACTGGCAAACAACGGGCGCGTTTTGCAACCGCTGACAATGTATTCGTACACTGCTCGGCAATGCATCTTATGGCTGTCGGGGAACCCCTCCGGATGCCCGCCCGGATAATCGGTAAAACCGGCGATATCGTCTGAAAATCCCGCCGTTCCGCGCTGGAGCACCTGGTTGGGTGCATCACGACGGCCCAGAATTATTTCATTGGGATGTTGAAAATCCCATTGGACGCTTCCCAGGGTTCCATAGATACCGATGGTGAGGCTACATTTCCAGCCAGCGGCGACCTGAGAGATCGAGGCGTTGGCATGGACACCCTCGGCGAAGCCATGCTTCGCGCGGTCGAAACGGAGCAAGACAGATCCAAAGTCCTCGGTATCGACCTTGTAAGGAACCAGCTTGGCGGGATCCACCCGGGCAAACGTTTGAACCTCACCGCGGGGCCGTTTGCGTGTCTTGTGAAATGTTTCCAAGGTAGCAAACACCCGGTCGGCCCGCGCCCCCAGTATGAACGATATCGCATCGATCCAATGGGTTCCAATGTCGCCCACGGCCCGAAGTTTACCCCCTTCACTCGCCCGGATTCGCCAGTTATAATCCGTATCCTTCAGAAGCCAATCCTGGAAAAAGTGCCCCTGTACATGGATGATTTTTCCGAGATCTCCCCGGGCTACCATGGCTCGCATTTGCAATACCGCGGGAAAGAAGCGGCACATATAGTTTACTGCGAACACCCGATCAGACTTCGCGACGGCTGCCACGAGGCGGGCGGTTTCCCGGGTGTTCATCCCGAGGGGTTTTTCACACACCACGTGTTTTCCTGCGGCCAAGGCGGCGAGGGATTGTTCGACGTGTACTGTGTTTGGCGAGGTGATGTGGACAACGTCGACTGTGGGCGAGTGAATCAGCGCCTGGTAGTCGTGGTTGCCGTACACCTCCGGGATTCCCCATTGCCTCGCCGTCGCCTCGGCACTGGCCGTGGATCCGCAGACCGCCGTGACCTGAACGCCCAGGCGTTTGAGGGCTTCAATGTGGACCGGACCAATAAAACCCGTACCGATGACTCCGGCTCGGAGGGTGTGCAAGGGTGTGGACATGACGTCGAGAGTCTACCGACCTCCCGTCACCGGTGAACAGATAGAAACGATTGGAAACCGGGCCGGAAGGGCGCATCCCGAAGTTGTTGGTAGAGGTTGTCGCACTGCGACAACCCCGCCCGCGTCCAGCGGGCGGACAGGGCCGCAGCGCGACGTCCGCTACCGTCTCCTTCAACTTCGAGATGCGCCCCGCGCGAACCGCTCTCGAGCTCCTCGAGCTCCTTGTTGACAACCGACAGCAGTCTCGCGCATGTTTCCGACCCGTTTTGGGGTGCCTCGGTAGCTCAATGGTAGAGCAGCTGACTCTTAATCAGTTTGTTCGCGGTTCAAGTCCGCGCCGGGGCACCATTTCTATATCATTTATATTCAACTGTTTGTGGGATTAATCGGGGACGTGGCTCCTTGAGAATTATTTTTCACTGTCCGGTTTCTGTCCGGTATTCAACGTTCTGAGGAAGCTTCTTCACTCCTGGCTTTCAGAAAGCTACGCCCCCAAGGAAAAGATGGTTCACGTCAGCTAAAGGCGGACGTGGGATTTGCTTCGCGGCCTCCACCGATTGCGAGCCTTTGCTCCAATTGCAGGGCGGCCTCAGCGATGTCACCCTCTGATGTCGTGGCTGAAAATTCAGGAGCGAATGGGGATAGGATGCCGGGCTTACCGAACTGCTGTCCGGACTGGCGTCGTCGGGGCGGTTGCGGCACCATCGCAGGGTGTCGGTCGTGCAACTCCGCCTCCTGCCCGATGCCCAGCCTTTGGTGGATCGGCTTGGGCGGGACTTCTTCCGCACGCTGCCCACGCATCCGGGCGTTTATCTACTGCGTGACTCTCGCGACGACGTGCTCTATGTCGGCAAGGCGAAGAATCTGCGGAAGCGCCTGAACAGCTATCGTGTCGCCAATCCGGAACGGCTGCCGCGCCGGCTGTTGCGGTTGTTACACCAGGCCGCCCGCATCGAATGGCAGGCCTGTCCGGACGAAGCTGCCGCGCTAGCCCGGGAACGTGAACTTTTGCTGACCCTGCGCCCTCGGTTTAACCGGGCGGGAGTCTGGCCGGCCTCTCCGAAGTTTCTCGCGTGGCGGGCAACCGAGACGGCGTTGGAATTTGCCATCCGAGCTGAGAAGAAAGACGGTTGGGAATGCCACGGACCACTGGGGGCCAACGCGGTGTTTCTCCGGGCGGCCTTAGTGCGGTTGCTCTGGTTCTCGCTGCATCCGGCCCGACGAGTGACTGCATTACCAGACGGGTGGTTCCATGGTCGACTGCCCGAATGTGTCAGCCTCGGCGTGAACGCTGGCGTGGAGGCTCATCTGCTGATCGAGGCACCGGCACACCTTCGCCGTCTGTTCGCGGGTAACGTGGAGATCTTTGCGGGGTGGCTGGGTGCGGGCCTGGATCTTCATCCGTTCGAGCGGCAGGCGTTGGCGGTCGACTTGGAAACGGTGACGGAGTTCGTTCTGGCTGCGGTGAGGCGGCAGAACGTCCCGGGGTGATGGAGCCGAATCGATCGCGCAGGCCAATGCTGCCTTGGCGTAACCCCTTGGGACTCCTAGCCCGCACCTCAGGTCAAATCTCCCAATGCTCTGGATTGCCCCGTCCGAGAAGGACACCGACAGCTCCGCACTGAAAATGCGTTTCTTGGGTGTGGTCCTGCAGCAGTTGAGCGCCCCGGAGGATAAAAGTGGTTTCGAGTGATTCAACCTGCCGTCCCATGCCTGACACCCCCGAACAACTCGCCCGTCAGCAGATAGGATCCTCGGAAAGTTTTTCGGATATTGAGAGGCACTGGTGATTTGATGATTTACAACATTCTTGTTATTAGTGGTTTAGTTGTGTGTTAAGGTTTTCAGATAGATTTTTGGAAAACTCTATTTATGGAAGTATATCGGCTCCCCAGTTCGATGGAGCCGCTCCTCCCGAAGGGGCGGGGGCCCGCCTGTCCGAACTGACCTGCGAAATCCTGAAAGCCACCGGGTCGCCTCACCGGGCAGGTTCACTCACCCCATGTTCTGAAACGGGTGGCGGATCTGGTCCGGGAGATGAACTGCTACTACTCTAACCTGATCGAGGGCCATAAGACCATACCCCGCGACATCGAACGCGCGATGAAGCGCGACAACCAGCAGCTCAGCCTGGCGCACATCGCGGTCGAGAAACTCATGGAAGAACAGCTGGCGGCCGGGCCGGTGGATGTTTACGCCTCCGATTTCGTTTGCTGGCTTCACCGGGAATTCTACACCCGGCTTCCTGAGCCGCTGCAGTGGGCCAAGACCAAGGGCGGCAAGGCGTATCGCATCGAGCCGGGAAAACTGCGCGATTTCATGGTGGACGTTGGGCAGCACACTCCGCCGGATTTTGCCGCGTTGCCCCGATTCATGGACCGCTTCCACGCGTTCTACGGGGACGGACACATCTTGGAAACCAACCGCCTCGTTGTCATCGCTGCGGCTCACCATCGGCTGGCCTGGATTCATCCGTTTGGCGACGGCAATGGCCGGGTCATGCGGCTGCATTCTCATGCGCTCCTCATCCGGCATGGGTTGGGTGGCCACGGGTTGTGGACGCTTTCCCGCGGTTTGGCTCGCCACCGCGGGCGTTACTACGCCTTCATGGAAGCCGCCGATCGCGGCCGGCAGGGCGATCTCGATGGGCGGGCCAACCTCTCGGATGCCGCACTGGCGGCGTTCTGCGTGTTCTTTCTGGAAACCATGCTCGACCAGATCCAGTTCATGAGCGGACTGCTGGAACTCCCTGCGCCAGCTCGCGCGGCAGATGGACAGCCAGTTCTACGAACGCACCGCCCTTTCGCGCAACAAGGCCGTCACCGAAAGCACCTAGCCGGGCAAAGCAGCTTCTCAAGACGGGCGACGTTCTCGTCTCCATGACCCGGCCCAACTTGAACGCTGTGGCCCTCGTTCCGCCGGGCCTCGACGGTGCGATTGGCTCGACTGGCTTTCACGTCTTGCGCGCTCGGGACGCCGAACCTGGATTCCTCTTCTACGCAGTTCAGTCCAACGAGTTCATCGATGCCATGTGCCTAAAGGTGCAAGGTGCGCTCTATCCGGCCGTGCGCCCGAGGGATATTTCATCCTTCTGCATTCCTCCTTCATCCTTGGCGCAGCAGCGGCGGATTGTGGCGGAGATTGAGATGCAATTCACCCGACTGGATGCGGGGGTAACGGCGTTGCGGCGGGGGCAGGCCAACCTCAAACGCTACCGCGCCGTCGAAAACACGTTTCTCCTATAGATACTGTTGGTGTGCCCGGTGTGCTGGGTGTGCCGAGGAAAAAAGAGGATGCCATACATGGACGGAGTATTATTGGAAGTGGGTGTACTCGGACACATTACATGGGTGCAGTTCCAACAAATCTTCCCGGCCCACACGAGGTACCTTTTTACCCGACACACCCGGCACACCTCTCTATTTATCTATGTTTTTTATAAATAATTAATAGTGACGACATGGTCCAATACGAAGCACGCCTGCTTCAGGGTTATATTCCCTGGGTTATTACATGGAGGACTATGACTTCTTGGGCGACCACGGCTACACTCAGGGCGTGGACTTCGATCTGGATGAATTCAATGGCCGCTGGTGTGTGACACCGGAATTTCCCGCCGGCACCTTCGCCTACTTCGTCGCGCTTACCGCTACCCATACGCCGATGTTCCCGTACAATATCGGACGCGCCTACTACGGCGAACCGACCGGCAGCAACGTCACAACGATGACCGGCACATTGACCACTCGATTCATCGGCGGGATCAACATGCCTCTGATATTGGATCCGCCCAATGTCGGCACCGGAAACGTGATTCTGACGTGGAATGCCGTCGAAGGCGGGCAGTATTGGGTCGAGAGCAAGAAACTCATCTCGGCACTTTCGACTTGGTCGGTGCTCGCCGCGCATGTTCCGGCGATTCAAACCGTTGGCACCTACACCGACTTTACCGGCTCCGTGGGTGGGTCAGCAAAGTTCTATCGCATCGGGAGGGAGACATTTGCTCCATTTGATCCTGTTTTGGACATCGTAGCGCCGGGGGGCAGCGCCAGCGACGGCACCACCGTCATTGTCACCATCACCCTCTCGAGTGCACCGCCGCTAACGAGTAAGCCCTTGAGTGTTACGCTCGCAGGGAGCATCGTTGGCACTAGTATCACACGTCCGAGTGCCAATACTGTGAGCGCCAGGTTTGTCATTCCTGAAGGCGCAACAACGGGTGCGCAGGACATCGACATCACCTTTAGTGCCAGCCCGTCCGAAAACGTACCGGGTGCGCTGGTAATCTACTGACGAAAAACGTGCACCCGCTCACAGGCTCCTATGAAACAAAAACTGCCAGACTTGAAACGGCCCGGCACCGCGCCGTTCTGGATGCTGAGTGCGTGGATGCTCTCGATCACGTGGGGGCTCGTGACGGGTGCTTCGCTTAGCATCCAGATTACGCCCAAGTTTTCCGGTGAGTCGATTCAGCGCGACTCCCTTCGGTACCAGACAGCAGGCGGCGAAACGTTGTCCATCACTCGGGTCAGCTATCTACTGAGCGGCTTCAGCCTGGAGTGTGGGGATGGTTCGTGGCTCGAACTGACCAACCGTGTCGATTGGTTGGACTTGGAAAAAGGGCGCGACTCGCTTCGTCTGGAGGGAATTCCGATTGGGCAGTATCGAAGCGTGCGCTTCCACGTCGGTCCTGACGAGAAGGACAATCATGCGGATGTCGCCCGATTTCCCGCCAATCATCCGCTGAATCCAAACCTGAACGGCCTGCACTGGAGTTGGCAAGGCGGCTACATATTTCTCGCATTGGAAGGGATGTGGCGCACCGCGGGCAGTCCCTTCGACGGTTGGTCTTATCACCTCGCCCGCGACACGAATCGCACCCGCATTTATCTCGCCGCGGCGCTTGATCTCTCTCGCGACACACGACTCGATCTCGAATTCGACATGGCTTCGCTCCTCAACACGCCGTCGCCGTTGTCGTTCGTCAAGCTGGGTTCGTCCACCCACTCGCGTGACGGCGACCCTATTGCCGCCGCGTTGGTGGCGAATCTGCCCGGCTCGTTTCGGGTGCAACGAGTGAGCGCTCTCGCCAATTCCGAACCGGTGGCCGCACCGATCAAACCGCTCTACCTGCCGGAGAAATTCACGCCCTATCGGTTCCAGATGAGTGCCACGTTTCCGATTCCTGAATTGCCGCGTGACAATCCACTCATCGAAGAAAGGGTCGCACTCGGTGAAAGACTTTTCAACGAGACGGGCTTATCGAGGGATGGCACGATTTCTTGCGGCTCGTGTCATCAGGCCCGCGTCGCTTTTTCCGACCCGCGCCGTTTCAGCGTGGGGGTGCGTGATCAGGTCGGCTCGCGCAATGCGATGCCACTGTTCAACCTTGCGTGGAAGTCGTCATTCTTTTGGGACGGTCGCGCCCCGTCGCTCCGATCCCAGGCATTGATTCCGATTCAAGATCATTCGGAAATGGATGAGATGTTGACGAATGTGGTGGCGAAACTGCAGTCCGAGGGTGGCTACCGAGGTGCGGAGGCTCAAATTGACAAATCCGACGTTCGAAATCCGAAATCCGAAAGGGAATCTTACCCCGTGCTTTTCAAGCGTGCCTTCGATGGACCGGAAATAACGCCGGAAAAAATCGGGCTAGCTCTCGAACAATTCATGCTCACGCTGACATCGTTCGAGTCCGAATTCGACCGTATGCTCAAGGGGGAGGCCAGGCTCAGTGAAGCGGAGCAGCGCGGTTTCGAATTGTTCATGACGGAATTTGACCCACGGCGCGGGCAATACGGCGCGGATTGTTTCCATTGCCACGGCGGCCCATTATTTCAGAGTCAGACGTTCGCCAATAATGGCCTGGACGCCCAACCACCCGACCTCGGCCGCTACCGGGTCACTGGCAAGAATGGCGACAAAGGGAAATTCGCCGTCCCCTCGCTTCGAAACATCGCGCTCACCGGACCTTACATGCACGACGGTCGTTTTGCGACGCTGCAGGAAGTGGTCGAACACTACAGCACGGGCGTGAGGCGCAGTGAAACGTTGGACCCAAACCTGGCGAAGCATCCCGAAGGCGGCGTGCCGTTGAGTGCTGGGGACAAGACGGCACTGATTGCCTTCTTGCAAACCCTCACCAATAACGACTCAGGTCAATAGCCGTTCCTTCATTCTTACTCCACCGCACGCACCGTGGTCAGCGATTTGATGAAGCTGTGGTCGGTCCATGTCCAGACAACCTTTTTGTCGCGGGTGACTTCAAAGGCGTGGGCTCCTTTTCCCTCCTGGCCGCGCAAGACATTTCCGATGAGCAGATGCTCATTGTGCGGAGGACGGTCTGAAAACCGTGTGAAAGTGCCGATTTGAAAACCGCACAGTGATTGAGGGGTATTTCCGAGATGGGCGAGGGCGACGCTGGGTTCGCCGCCCCCGCCGAGGTGCGGCCTTCTTTATTCGGGATTCTCGATCTGG
>CAMAUY010000085.1 GCA_945861565.1 Akkermansia muciniphila | reverse complement strand
CCGGTTCGGGCAAATCCACTTTATTGCATATCATCGCCGGGATTGACCGTCCCACCCGCGGGTCGTGCCGAGTGCAGGACACCGACGTCGCCCGTCTGAATGAATCGCAGCTTGCCGACTGGCGGAATCAAAACGTCGGATTTGTATTTCAATCGTTCAACTTGATTCCCGTGCTCACCGCCTTTGAAAACGTCGAGCTTCCCCTGCTGTTGACCGGCCTCACGGCAAGCCGTCGCCGACAGCAGGTCAGGACGGCTCTCGATCTCGTGGGACTTAGCGACCGCCAGCATCATCTCCCGCGGCAACTGTCCGGAGGTCAGGAGCAACGGGTGGCCATTGCGCGCGCCTTGGTTACGGATCCACCCCTGATCGTCGCGGACGAACCCACCGGCAATCTGGATGCAAAGTCCGCGACGGATGTTCTGGAGATTTTGCGCAGTATGAGTCAACAAGCTGGAAAAACGGTAATCATGGTGACCCACGACCCCAAGGCGGCCGCCTACGGAACCCGCCAATTGCATCTTGAAAAGGGAGAGATTGTTGCCTGACCGGAATCGTGCGCGGGTGCGAGGTGGTGCGTTATGACGCTAGGGGGATTCATTTTGAAAAACGCCCTCCGCAATAAGCGGCGGGCCTTGTTGTCGGTGGTGAGTGTCGGAGTGAGCTTATTCTTGTTCATCACCCTGCAGGTTGCCCTGCGGGAGTTGACCCTGCCGCCTGAAGATCTCGGTTCTTCCTTGCGAATCATTGTCCGGAACAAGGTTTCGCTCATGTCGTCTTTGCCAGCCCGGCAGTTGCAGGTCATCGAAAAGATTCCCGGCATCGCCGCCGTTACTCCATTCACGTTCTTCGGGGGTCTTTACAAAGGGGACGAGAAATTCACCAGCTTCGCCCAGTTCGCCGTGGATCCCGCCCGGGTCAAGGATGTCATCGTGGATGCCAAGATGGACGCCGCGGAGTATGCGGCCTGGATCGCCGACCGCACCCTGTGCATCGTCGGCCTCGATACGGCCCGACGCTACAATTTGAAGCGGGGAGACCGGATGCAATTCACGGGCACCTTTTATCCCTGCGACCTGGATCTGCGCGTCGCGGGATTTTACCACGGGACCGCGGATGATCGGACGGTCTTTTTTCATCACCGTTATCTCGACGAAGCGTTGGACAACCCGGGAACGGTCGGGTGTTGGTGGGCGCTGGCGGCGTCGGCGGAGGAGGCGGTGTTGGTCACCGCTCGCATCAACGCGGCCTTTGCGAATTCGAGCGCGGAGGTGCGGGCGGAGACGGAGCGGGCTTTTCAGCTCGGATTCATATCGATGTGGGCGAATATAAAGGTACTCATTGGCTCTATCTGTACGGTGGTCGTGTTCACACTGCTGTTGGTCACGGTCAGCACGATGAGCATGGCCATCCGGGAGCGGTTTCGAGAACTTGCAGTATTGAAGGCACTGGGCTTCCGACGTCGCGAGCTCTTGGGTTTCATTCTTGCCGAGAGTTTCGGACTTTCGATGTTAGGGGCGGTCCTGGGGGCCGGCGGGGCGTGGTTGCTCTATCGGAATCTCGACATTCAGAAGCTTGCCAACGGCGTGTTTCTCGCGTTTGAAGTCACCCCCCGCATGCTGGGAATGGCGTTTGCCATTGCCGCATTGTTGGGGATTCTCTCGGCCATTGCGCCGGCTCTTTCGGTGGCGCGAACGAGCGTGGTGGAAGGATTGAGAACCCTCGACTAGCCATGCCTGCCGTGTTCACCCTCCTGATCGAGTCTTTCCTGGGGATTACCGCGCTGGGCATTGTGGTGGTTTTCCTAACCGCCTTCCTCTCGGCCGTGCCGGTGAAATACAATCTCAAGAGCGTGTTCATTCGTTGGCGGTCAACGGTGGCCACGGTGGTGGGTATCGCGCTCGTTGTCCTCGTCTATGTGCTGCTGCAGTCCCTGGCGGTCGGCATTGAGAAAAGCAACGCGAACACCGGGGATCCCCGCAATATTCTCGTGGCGAGAAAGGGAGCCACCGCCGAATCGAGCTCCCTGGTGACACGGGCGCAGTTGCGCACCTTACAGTACTTCGAAGAGATCGAACGGAATGCGGCGGGAGACCCGGTGATTTCCGCCGACGTGCTAACCCTCGCGAGTCTCCCGCGCAAAGGGCAGGGCGGAGAAGCCAACGTCCTGCTGCGTGGCATCACTCCCCGTGGAATGGAACTCCGACCGCAGGTCCAATTGGTCGCGGGCCGATGGTTTTCCCCGGGGCGCCGTGAGATCGTCGTGAGTCGGAAACTGGCGGGACGATTCGCTAATTTTGAAGTGGGCGACACGTTTAAGACCGGACCGGCCACGCTGACGGTGGTGGGCTGGCTCGATGGGGCCGGCAGTGCCTACGACTCGGAGTGCTGGATGGACGCCGACGAATCGCGCTCGGTGTTCGAGCGGGAAATGTATTCGACCTTTCTCGTCCGGCCAAAAAGTCCTGAGGCAGCTACGAATCTCATCCGCAAGATCGAGAATGATAAACGCCTTCAGCTGCGTGCGGAGTCTGAGACGGGCTACTATCAGAAACAGACCCTGACGGCAGCACCCATCCAGTGGCTCGCGGGTTTCCTCGCGGTGACGATGTCGATTGGTGCCGTCTTTGCCGCCATGAACACGATGTATGCGGCCGTGGGCGCGCGGACGCGGGAGATCGGCACATTGCGAGTTCTGGGATTTCATCGCCGGAATGTGATCGCCACGTTTCTCCTCGAAGGCATTCTCCTTGCGATGCTGGGCGGCGCATTGGGATGCTTGATTTCGCTGAAATGGAATGGCTATACCACCGCGACCTTGAGCGTGGAATCGTTCAGCGAAACGGTCTTTGCGTTTACCATCACTCCAACCCTGGCGGCTCAAGGAATGTTTTTTGCGGCCGCTCTGGGTTTTTGGGGCACCTTGCTTCCAGCCGTTCGCGCGGCGCGATTGCCCGTCATCTCCGCCCTAAAAGCCCTATGAATCCGGACCAGTTGGCTCAACTCAAGATTGATCCCTCCCAAAGGCGACGGTCCTCGCTCACCGTCTGGCTGCTTTTCCTCCTGGTTGCCCTCATTACCGGCATCGCGTTCTGGCGCGCCGCACCCCGATCCTCCGACAACATTCGCATCGCCGTTACCGCTCGAGATGCCACCGTGGCCCGTGCCGACAAGGAACTTGCGGAACGTAAGACGGCCACCCCGGATTCCTCCAAGCCTCCGATGCCGTCCTCGGACAAGGACCGGAACAAGCCCGGGAATTCGCCGGCACCGAATCAAACGACGACGCCGTCTTCCGTCGGGGGGGTGGGAGGGCGTGGGGCGGGATCGATCCTGACCGTGAGCGGCTACATAGTGAATCGGGAGCGAATCGAACTCAGCCCACGATTCATGGGGATAGTGAAATGGATCGGAGTGCGCAAAGGTGACTCGGTGACCAACGGCCAGGTTGTTGTTTTGCTGGATGACGCGGAGTATCGCGCTCGACTGGGAGAGATCGATGGACAGATCGGCGTTGCCAACATTGCGGTCGAAAAGGCTCAACTCGATTTCAAACGGGTTCAGGAGTTAGTCGCGCAGAAAGTCGAGATGCAAAAAATGCTCGATGATGCCCGGTTGCAGGCGGCTTCCGCGGAAGCACAGGTGAGGCAATTGATCAGTTCCCGCAAGGTGGTCGAGACGTGGCTGGACTGGTGCGTCATCAAGTCGCCGGTGAATGGCGTGGTCTTGGAGCGGATGGTGGATCCCAGCGAGTTGGTGACTCCCCAGGCCTTTGGTAGCGGGCGGGGACCGAGCACATCCCTCTTGGCGGTCGCCGATCCCAAGGATCTGCAGGTCGAGATTGATCTCAATGAATCGGACCTGGCCAAAGTGGCTCCCGGACAGAGATGCAACGTGTCTCCCGAGGCGTTTCCCGACAAAACGTACCACGGAATCGTCGCCGAAATAGCCCCGGAAGCGAGTCGGCAGAAGGGGACCCTGCAGATTAAGGTCCAGATCCTGAATCCTGACCGATTCCTGACGCCAGAATTGAGCGCGAAGGTGGATTTTCTCTCCCCGCGTTAGCGTGCTTCCAAATCCCTTTCGGGTTCACCGGGCGCCCCCAACGGTTCGGTCCTTGCGGCGGCGCCAGCACCAACCCTCGTTGCTGCTCTGGTCGGAAGTGAACTTTCACTCCGGATGCAGGCCGAAGCCGCGAGGACCTATCGGGTACAGATCTCGACCGACGTGGAACATTGGACCGACTGGCGGCTGGTGGTGGGCGATGGGGCGATCTGGAGCATCGCAGCAATTCTCCCCAAGGACAGGGCACTCACTTTTACAATCTGCTGTCACTTTTTGAGGTGGAGATCAATAAAATCGTACGCCTGTAGGCGGGCAATTTCCGGAAAATCATGCGGTGATTCGGGGTAGAGAGCCTGTAGGTTGGCGCGCTTGCCGAGCTGTTCGTAGACGGTTGCCGCCGCCCGTATCACGTCGCGCACGCCGTCGACATCGAAGTCGTTATCCCGAGTGGCAGCGACGGCGAGGAAAGGGCGCGGTGCCAACGTGGCAACAATTTCCGTGAAATCGAACGGCAGCATTCGGGCGTCATTCTCGAAGAGGGTCTTGATCCGTGGCATGTAGCGAGGACCCGTCCAACTGGGCATGTCGTCCTTGAGGAAGCTGGTGAACCCGCAACTGGAAACGATGACTTTAAGCCGTGAATCGAAGGGGGCGGTGAAGAGGGCATTGTGCCCGCCGAGTGAATGTCCGATGACACCGATCCGATCGGCATCGACCTCGAGCAAGGAGGACAGCAGGTCCACTGCCCGCAGGTTGTCCCATACGGCTTTCATGGTGCCGCTGGGGAACTCGGGTTGAGCAAAGTCGTAGGAGTGTTCGCCGAAGGATGGATAATCCGGAGCGAGCGTGACGTAGCCGCGTTCGGCCAACTCCAGGGCGTAGTGCAAGTTCCTAGAGCCGGCCAGACCCGCCGGTTCATCCTTACCCTGCGGTACTGTTTGATGCAGGCAAAGTACCGCAGGCAGGCTTTTTCCACTTTGCCCTGCGGGTATCAGCAGCCAAGCGGTGACGCGGTCGTAGGGGTCACTTTGAAAGCTCAGCTTTCGACGGATGAGTTTCCCGTCGTTGCTTTCAGCGAGCACTTTTGCGTTGAGCGGCACGCGGAAGGACTCGCCCGGGAGTTGCCCCATAACGCGCTGCAGAGCGGAGGTGATATGCGCCCGCCGAACTGCCCAATCCACCGCGGAGGCAATCGTTCGGCGCTGCCCGCGAAGGTCCAGAGAGTACGTCAGGTCTTGATGCTCTGGGTAGGTGGGGACCGGAGCCTGCGGCTCGAAGCTGCCGACCGGAAACCCGGCGGCGTAGGAAATCACAAATGTGCCGCCGGGCGTCTCGTAGCGGACCCGCTCGTCGCGAAGGTCGAAATCATTCTTGTCGCGTTGGACCAGGGCTTCGGGGCTAGCCGGAGCGAGAAACTTTTCGGCGACGTGCAGAACAATCTTGGTTCGGTTCCCGAGCGAGTGGCCGCTGCTGGAGAAGATGTCGCCGTCGAGATCCTTTTTGCTGATGAAGTGAGGATCCACCGACAGTCCGGCGGCGCGAAAGTTGCCCACAAGTTCCTCGGCATCCGGGAAGGGGCAAGTCGCATCGTCCACGCCATGCACCACAATCGTCCGGCAGATGCTGCCAAGCTGTTTCATCACGGCGAGATGCCGTGAATGAGCGGGGAAGCGAATATCCTGATCATCGGGGCTGAGATAATTGGCACTGGCCGGGTCGCGGCTCCAACGGGCATTCAGGTCGCTGCCGTCCGGCAGGCGAAACGCGATGTCCGCACTGAGCTTCTTCATTCCGCAAACGTCTACGATGCAGGCAAAGGTGCGTGGAGCGAGCTTACCGGCCATCAAGCTTACATTGCCGCCGCCGGAACCGCCGGTGGCAAAGATCCGGCCCGCGGCGAACGGCACTTTCTTGGTGGTCAATCCTTGCCGGATCCACCAGACCGCCCGGAGGACGTCCAACGCTTGGAGATAGCCGCAGTCATAGGGTTCGGGGCTGTCGATGGAATCTCGCTTGCTACTCTGCAGATAATTTACGCAGAGCGCCACGACATTGAATTTGTCCGCCAATATTTGCGGATCTGCGGTCCCGACACAATCGTCGCCGCCCCAATTGTGCAGGCTGAGCATGATACCGGTCTCGGCCTTCACGTTGTCCTGCCTTCCGCCTGGGTAATGTACAATCACGCGGATCTGCCGCTGCCCCGGACGCTGGGGCCACTCTTGGGCTGGCAGGAGCAGCGCCCCATTGGCGGCCGGGAGCTCGGGCCAGGCATCTGCTCGCGTCTGCCGTTGCTCGGCCACCCAAGCGGAGATCGTTTGCTGAACGGTCCTGCGCACTTTGAGCACAGTCTCATCGGGCCGGAGGTCGATGAACCGCACATCTTTGCCAATCACAATCTCTCGTGCCAGAGCCGCATACCGTTGCTGAGCTGCGGTTGCCAACTTCGGCAGCGCCGGCAGCACCGGCACAACGTCCCAGGCCCGGCCGGCAAACGGGAAGCTACTGTTGAGGGTCCATTCATAGTGGTCGATGAATTGGGCATCGCAATCCGCTGAGGCAGCAATTGGAACCGCGGTCACAACTAGATCGGGCTTGAGCCCGCGGATTTTCTGAGCCCAGACGCGAACCTCGGCGAGTGTTTGGGATTCCGTAGGCCAGGGAGTCACTTGGATGTTCGCGTTGGGGAATTGCTCGCGGAGAGCGTCAGCCATTACCTGGTCGTAGGGCGGCATGGCAATAAGGTGAATTGGCTGGTCCCTTTCCAGCTTCTCCAGCGAATGATTCAAAGCATTGGCCGGCGGAGGAACGTGGTCCAACGTGAGGCGATGCCCGGTCAGCGCGTGGGTCATTATTTCAGCCATTGCGCGATGCCCATTCAGATTGGGATGAATCTCGTCGCTCATTCCGAGCATCCAGGTGAGGAGATCCCTCTCCTTGAGCCCCCCCATCTCCGTAAAGCAATCCGCCACGGGCAGAGTCTGCTCCATCGCCAGCTTCCGAATTCGACCGGAAAGCTCGGACAGCTTTGCGATTGAGCGGTCGGTGTTATCGTAGACGGCATTGGGGGTGCAGAGCATGACCGCAGATCCGGCGGCATGGGCGCGACGGATGAAGGTGGTGAGATTGGCGATGAAGGCGTCCAGCGGCAGGCGGGCGACGTCATTCATGCCGAACATGATCACCACCAAATGCGGATGCTGGGCGATGACGTCCTTCTCCATCCGCGCGAGGCCGTCAGCGGTCGTGTTACCGCTAATTCCAGCGTTTACAATCTCGAGCCGAGCCCGTGGATAAATTCGCTGCAAAGCAAGGTCCAGCATGTCGCACCAGGCCCGCTCACCGCCGGTGTGGTAGTATGCTCCGGTGATGCTGTCGCCGAAGCAGACAATCTTCGTGGATTCACCGGCCGAGAGCCGCTTGAGCACGGCTCCGATCGCGGGCTGATGGACGGGATTGCCAGCGGACGTACCGACGGCGAGAGCCCACTGAGTCATGAGCAAAAATCCGAGGAAACATCGCATGGTCAGTACCTCCCGTAGGAAGATTGTTCAGGCTAGGATGCTCCGCACCACTTCGCCATGCACGTCCGTGAGACGGAAGTCGCGCCCTTGGAAATGGTAGGTGAGCTTCGTATGTTCGATCCCGAAGACGTGCAGAATTGTCGCGTGCAAGTCGTGGACATGCACCTTGTTTACGGTGGCGTAGAAGCCAAAATCATCCGTTTTTCCGTGGACGATACCAGGTTTTATGCCGCCGCCAGCCATCCAGATCGTGTACCCGTGGGGATGATGGTCGCGTCCGATTTGATCCGGCTTGAGTGAGCCTTGCATCATCGGGGTGCGGCCAAATTCACCGCCCCAGAGCACCAGGGTTTCGTCGAGTAACCCGCGTTGCTTTAAGTCCTTGATCAGTGCTACCGCCGGTTGGTCGGTTTCGGCACAGCGCTTCTTGAGATCGAAGACAAGATTGCCGTCGGGGCCACCGTGATGATCCCAACCGCGATGGTAGAGTTGCACGAAGCGGACGCCGCGCTCGACCAATCGTCGAGCGAGCAGGCAATTGTTGGCGAAGGAGGCGCGGCCCGGCGTGGTACCGTACGACTCGTGTATCTTGATGGGCTCCTTCGAGATATCCATCACCTCGGGCACGCTGGTTTGCATGCGGTAAGCCATTTCGTACGAGGCGATGCGCGTTTGGATCTCCGGATCCTTGAGCGCGTCGTATCGCTCCTGATTGAGGTCCTTGAGCACATCGAGGGACTGCCGGCGGCGCAGGCTCCCCATGCCCGGTGGGTTTCCGACAAAAAGTACGGGATCCCCTTGCGAACGAAGCGTGACGCCCTGATGCACGGTTGGCAGGAAACCACTGCCCCAGGAGGCGTTGGTGAGCGGTTGACCCACGCCGGTCATTAACACGACGAATGTGGGGAGGTCGTTGTTTTCGCTGCCGAGGCCATAACTAAACCACGAGCCCATGGCCGGGCGGCCCGCCAGTTGGGCACCGGTGTTCATGAAGAGCGTGGCCGGGTCATGGTTGAACGCCTCCGAATAGAATCCCTGCACGAAGCACACATCGTCCACGATGGTTCGAAGTTGCGGGAGCAGCTCGCTGAGCCATACGCCGGATTTGCCGAATTGAGCAAACTTGTAGGGCGAGGCGAGCAGTTTGGCATTCTTCCCAATTTGGGCGAGGCGGATATTCTTGACCAACTCTTCGGGCACCTGCTGGCCGTCGCGCTTGGCCAACTCCGGCTTGGGATCGAACAAATCGAGATGGGACGGTCCACCGGACTGAAAGAGATAGATGATTTTCTTCGCCTTCGGTGCGAAATGCGGCTTGCCGAGAATGGGCCCGGCGCTGTTGACAGCGAAAAGCTTTTCGTTGAGCAGGGAACTCAATGCCAGCGCACCTATGCCGGTACCGCACTGCTGCAAGAAACGACGACGCGTGCTGGTGCGCAGCGGGTCGAGCGATGAATGAGGGAAGGGGCTCATGGGAGGGGAGGGGGAGGAGGGGGGAGGGGGCAGTAATCAGTGGTCAGTAATCAGTGGTCAGTAATCAGTGGTCAGTGGTCAGTGGTCAGTGGTCAGTGGTCAGTCAGAGGTTGGGCGATAGAGGGAAGGGTTTGGATTAATGTTCACTGAAGACTGTTTACTGATCACTGATTACTGGTTACTGTTTACTGATTACTGGTTACTGATTACTGATTACTGGTTACTGGTTACTGATTACTGATTACTGGTTACTGTTTACTGATTACTGATCACTGGTTACTGATCACTGGTTACTGATCACTGGTTACTGATTACTGGTTACTGATCACTGGTTACTGATTACTGGTTACTGATTACTGGTTACTGATTGCTGAAGACTGGTTACTGATCACTGGTTACTCAACCGGTGGGTCTTGGGGAGTGGAACTGAAGTAGAAGGGTTGATCCTCTCGAAGGGTGGACTCGGTGCAAAAGGATTCGGAAGTTTCCATCATCTTACCTAGCATCCGCCCGATCTCTTCGCAGAGGCCGATCAAGCGTCGGCAGTCGTCCGGCGTGAGATAGCCGTCGTCTTTTGCAGTCTCCAGCCAATGCTGCGTTTCCATTTGCTCCGCATCGGCGTCGCTCAGCTTGGCGACAAAGTGTTTCTCATATCGCCGCTTCGCCCATGATTCGGCTATCTGCGCACCGATGGATCGGGCCGCCCGGCGAAGCTGATCGGTCAGTGAATATTTTTCCTCGGGCGGAAACTCCTTCGAAACACGGAATACTTCACGCGCCAGGAGTCGTTGCTTCTGATAGACTAAGAGATCTCTAAAACTTCTCGCATAGGGTAGGCGATTAGAATTCATAAAATACGCTAAGTTCGACATACAAGTTCACTGCTTGCCGTTCCCACTGACCACTGCCCACTGATCACTGATTACTGATCACTGATTACTGATTACTGATCACTGATTACTGATTACTGATTACTGACCACTGCCCCCCCTCACCCCTTGGTCAACGTTTCATCCAGGTTAAAGAGGACATTTGCCACCATCATCCACGCCGCCAGCGCTCGGGCGTCAAGTGCCGCCGGGCGTTTGGAGGAGCCGGCATACGTCAGTGATTCCGCGGCGAGCGGATCTCGGTTGAAACTTTTGATTTGCTGATCGAGGAAGGCCAGGAGACGAGAATGCTCTGTTGCGGTCGGTGCCCGGCCGAGGCAAGTGCGGAAAGCAAAGTCCAATTGAGCTTCGGGATCCGGGCCGCCTTCGGTGAGGATCCGACGGGCGAACTCTCGGGCCGCTTCCAGCAACGTTGGTTCGTTGAGCCCGGCCAATGCTTGGAGTGGCGTGTTGGAGCGGGGGCGTCGGGAGACGCAGACCTCGCGGCTTGGTGCGTCAAATGTTGCGAACGTCGGATAGGTGCAGACGCGTCGCCAGAAAGTGTAAATGGCGCGACGATAAAGATCGGGACCTTCGCTGGCGGGCCATTCATCCATACCGATCTCGGGGCGCAGAAAACCGATTTCTTTCCAAAGGTTCGGAATTTGCCAGGGGTAGACGCTAGGGCCTCCGACCTTCGGGTTCATCAGACCGCTCACGCAGAGCGCGTGATCGCGAATCATTTCCGCGTCCATGCGAAAGCGCGGGCCACGCGCGAGCAGTCGATTATAAAAGTCCTTCTCCAGACGAACGGCGTCGGTCGCAGCGCTCTGACGGTACGTTGCGGACATAACAATCAATTTCTGCATGGCCTTTACGTCCCAACCCGTGCGGATGAATTCGGTCGCCAACCAGTCGAGCAGCTCGGGATGGGAGGGAGCCTCGCCTTGCCGGCCAAAATCCTCACTGGTTTTGACGAGTCCGGTGCCGAAGCAGCGTTCCCAAAAGCGGTTCACGGCCACGCGGGCACTGAGAGGGTTTGCCGGATTGACAATCCAATGGGCGAGTGCCAGTCGGTTGGTTGGTTGGTCGGTTGGGAGGGGCGAAAAAACGGCGGGGACTCCCGGGGTCACTTCCTTGCCCTGGGTGAGAAAGTCGCCGCGGACTTGGACGTACGTTTGGCGGGGCTGCGGTTCACTTCGTTCGGTCATGATGAGCGATGTAAACTTTAGCGAAGCGAGTTCATTCAATCGTTGATCCAGGCGAAACTGTTCATGCTCCAAATCCCGGATTGTCCGCGAGGCCTGACGATAAAACGCGGCGAGCTGTTGCCTCTGTTCTGGCGTCCGGTTAGCCGATGTCGTCGAGGCGATCTGGCGGATGCCCGGCGGCACCGGCCAGAGCGCAGTGGGATTTGTTTCGGTGGTAACGGAAATGCGGAAGCGGCCGACACAGTGACTGCTGCCATGGTAGTGGTCGAACCGGAACGTTAGGCGACTGCCGTCCTGGAAGCCGGCTGGATTTTTGAGTTCAGCGATTAGGAAATGACGTTGACCAAACTGCGGGCCGATGGCCCAACCGGTCTTTGGATTGCGGTCGATGGCGTGTTGGGCGCGGTAGTACCGCTGCTCCCAATCGGCGGTGGCCCGGGTGAAGAAAAGGTTGGTCTCCGCTGGCGTCGGTCCTGATTTAGGTACGGCAGTTAGGGAGAATTCGTCGAGAATGAAGTTGCCGCTTGCGCCCCATCGACCGGGGCCGGCCTTCGGGAGGCTCGGGTCGGGCAATACCTCCAACAGCACGGCAGCGATGCCGGTCAGATCCGTGTCGGCATCCACCGTGATGGTATCGTAAATGGGGTTCACGCCGTAACCCAGTAGCGATCCGTCCGGTAAGTTGGTGTAGCTCGAACCGCCATTGGAAAAGGCATTGGTCAAGTTGAGCACGCGCCAGACCTCGGGCTGATTCGCAATCCGCTTCTCCCATTGCAATTGCTCGCCGGGCAATTCCTGCTCCGCGGCGTCAAGTTCGAGCCTTGTCCGCTCCAGACGGTTGCTCGCATAGCGGAATGAATCGCTGAGGTCGGGCTTGGGCACTTCGACCGTTGGTGCGGTGCTGTAGTTACCGCCGTCGGTCGTGTTGTTGAAAAAGGCATAGAATTGGTAATATTCGTCCAGGGAGATTGGGTCGTACTTATGCGTATGGCACTCCGCGCAATTGAGCGTCAACCCCAGCCACGCGGTCCCGACGGTTGCCACGCGATCTTTGACCGCTTTCACGCGATACTCCTCCGCGTCGCCGCCGCCCTCGTCATTGATCTTCGTATTGCGATTGAAGCCCGTCGCAATTTTCTGCGCCAGCGTCGGATTTGGCAATAAGTCGCCGGCGAGTTGCTCAACGGTGAACTGGTCGAAGGGCTGGTTCAGATTGAAAGCGTTGATCACCCACTCTCGATACGGCCAGATGGAACGGGCCAGATCGACTTGGTAGCCATTGGAATCAGCATAACGCGCCAAATCCAGCCAACCCCGTGCCATGTGTTCACCGTAGTGCGGTGACGCGAGTAGACGATCTACCATTTTTTCGTAGGCGTCCGGGGCTGGGTCCTGCACGAACGCCTGTACGTCGTCTGCGGACGGCGGGAGTCCTGTTAAGTCCAGATGAACCCGTCGCGAGAGCGTGGACCGATCGACTTCAAGCTGAGGTGACAAGCCATCCTTCTCGAGGCGCGCGACCACGAATCGGTCAATCTCATTGCGCACCCAGCGTTGGTCAGAGATCGAGGGCAGGGCGGGGCGAGTGGGTTTGATAAAGGCCCAGTGTTGCCGCGCATCCACCTCTGGCCAGGTGGCTCCCTCCTGTATCCACTGACGTAACAACGCCACCTCTCGGTCCGTCAACCGTGCCCCCTTGGAAGGCATGACATCGTCGGGATCGGAAGTGGTGACACGTCGGATTATTTCGCTGTCTTCGGGCTTTTCAGGCACGAGGGCGATCTGCCCCGAATGTCCGGCTTGGGTTGCAGCCGCGCGGGAGTCGAGGCGCAGTTTCGATTCCTGCTTATCCGGGCCATGGCACTCCGAACAGCGCTTGATCAGGATCGGAGCGATTTCGCGCGAGAACTCCACGGGGGCTGCGGTTAGAGCGGTCATCCCACAGAGCAACATCGGGAGCACACTCGCGCGAATGGCTCGCGACAAACGCTGGGTGTTGACGAGGCGTTTCACAGCGTCTGTTCGGGAGCTAGAACCTAACGTTCGTAATGGATTCACCATAAGAGTAAGAAAAGGGCCGTATCATTTGTGCGCATTGCAGCGGATTCATCATGGCGGCGAGGCGGCACGGCGGGGCGGTTGACCGACGAGGGGTTGCGTGCTGCGAAGGTAGGCGAAGAGGGCGCGGGCCTGCTCGTCATTGAAACCGTCGAGCAATCCCTCGGGCATGAGCGACATGCCGGCGGGCTTCAATTCGATCAAATCCGCCCGCGCCAGAGTTACGTTCTGATTGTCCAGTCCGCGCAGGACGATGGTCTGAGGATCCTGTTCGAGCAGGAATCCCGAGAGCGACCGTCCATCCTTAGTTTCCAGGTTATAATTTTCGAAACCCTCGCGGATCTCCGCACTGGGATTCACAATCGCGAGGAGCATCGATTCCAGATCCGCCCGGTTGTGCACCGTGAGATCCGGTCCGAGATCCGCTCCCTGGCTGAAGAGTCTGTGACAGCTGCCGCAGGTGTTTTGAAACAGAGTTCGCCCTTCATAGGGATCGCCGGGTCCACCGCGGATCACTCCCGCCAATTGGCTGATTTTCTTTTCCATGTCGGCGGTGGTGGGACTTCCCGTGTTGGGCCAGATTGTTTCGAGCAACGCGAGCAATGCCGGATCCCGGTGTTGCTTTAGTTTACGCACAATATTGAGCGGAATGGTCTCGACCTTGATCGGGGGAGCGGGCCACGCGGATTGCTTGCGGGTGATCGCTTCGGCAAATGCCAATCCCCACGCGGGTCGGCTAGCAAGCAAAGTCTGCGCGGTCGCGAGCGACTCTCGACCCAAGGCGGGATAGGCGCTTAATACAACTTCGGCGATGGGCGCGTCCTCGTACTTCTGGAATGCCGAAAGGATCGCCTTGCGCAAGCCGTCATCCTGGTAAACTCCGCGGTAGGCACGATTCAACACCGGAAGGGCTCCCGGTACCTTCACCTCGCTCATCACTCCGAGAAACTCCATTCGCTCGGCCCGTGAGGCGGTTTCATCGGCCACGACCTGGAGGGCTTTTCGCACCGCGCGCGGATCACCCTGGCGCAACGCAAACGCCGCTGAGCCAACGCCATGGCGTGCCATCGCCGAGATCAGCGCGTCCGGAAGTCCCGCCAGCGCGCGTCCCTTGAAGGCCGCTTCAAAGCCGGTCATTAGGCGGCGGCTATGCTCCACGGAGGGCGAAAGTTCAAAGAGTCTTGCGCAGGTCAGCAAATCCCGGCGCGATCCCGCCTGAGCGAAGCGCCGGGCGGTTCGATCGAGGAGATGGTTTTCCACCAGAGCACTTCGCCAGAAGGTGGGATCCTCAAAAAGATGTAGCACCTCGTCGCGGTGTTCCTCGCACTGGGCTTCGATCGCCCACCAGAGGAGCAGTGGCATTCGATTGTCCGTGGCATCCTCGGATCGAAGAGCAAGTACCCGTACCAACGCGAGGCTCTCGCGCGCTGGCAACCGCTTGGCGGTGGCGGCGAGCTGATTGCGCACTTCAAGGTTGGGTTCTTTCGCCGCCACCACACTGAGTTGTGTGGCCAGGCTCGGAGTGACTCGTCGGGCGTCTCCGAGTAGTCGCACCGTCCAAAGCCGCACAAACGGATCCGCATGGTGCAGTGCTTTGACCGTCTCCTCCGCGGTGAGTCCACCGCAGAGATTCAGCGCCCACAGGGTTTCGAGCGCAAGCTGACCTGAGTTTCGACGAAGTGCCGAGGACAGCGCCGGAAGCAGCGATGGATCACGTCGATCGGCCAACAGACGCAGTACGGTCTGTCGCACCCAGCGATTGGGATCGGCGAGGCGTTCTAGGAGTTGTTCCGAGGTAAGATAAGAAAGGTTTTCCGGGCGAACCGATTGGCCTCCCTTTTTCTTCAGCCGATAGATGCGGCCGTTGCTGATGTCGATCCGGCCCTCGTGATTGCGAAAGTGGTTCACCTGTTGGTCATACCAGTCACAGACGTAGATCGCGCCATCGGGGCCGACTTTGATGTCGACGGGACGAAACCAGCGATCGTCGCTGGTCACAGGACGTGAGACATCCCGGGTACGAAACGACGATCGATCTGGAATGACTTCGCTTTCGACGATTCGGCCCTGGATTGGTTCGACCCCAAACAGCCGGTCCGCGTACCGCGACGGCAACGCACCGTGATCATAGAGAACAAAATTATGCGTGAAGCGCGGGACACTTTCTTGCGCCATGGCCGAAAAATAGCCAAAGGCATACGGGTTGGACAAAGGGCCATGCTTTTCGAAGCCTTTCTGCAGATAGGCGCCTTGCAGATAATGGAACCCGCGGGTATCGCCGCCATTGTGGCCTGAGAAAATTCGTCCTTTGCTGTCGATCTCACACCCGAAGGCATTGCCGCCACCTTCCGAGAAGATCTCGTAGAGGCGTTCTTCAGGGTGGTACCGCCAGATGTTTTGACCCTGGGAATATATTGGCTTCAGATTCTTCGCCTTGCCATCGGCGGCATGGACCAAAATGTTAGCGGTGACGGTGCTGCCTTGAGCACCGTAGAGCCACCCATCGGGCCCCCAACGCAAGGAATTGGCGACACTGTGGGTGTCTTCGAGGCCGAAGCCGGTGAGGCGGACTTCCGGATCTCCGTCGGGCACGTCATCGTTGTTGGCGTCAGGATAGAAGAGAAGATACGGGGGATTCAATATCCAGACCCCGCCGCGTCCCCGTTCCACGGAGGTGACGATATTGAGGCCCTCGAGAAAGGTCTTGTGGCGCTCATAGACCCCATCGCCGTCGGCGTCCTCGTGGAGGGTGATGCGGTCGGCTCCTCTAAAATGGTTGGGGGGCGGCGGTGGCACCCGATCATAAACGGAACGCCAGACACTATCATGGCTAACCCGCTTCAGACCTGCCGGCGAAGGATACTGGCGATACTCCACCACCCACATCCGACCTCGTTCATCGAAATTCAGAAAGACCGGCTGCGCAATGAGGGGATCAGCGAGGAGCTGCTCCCATTCGAGATCGTCGGCGACGTGAAATCGTCCGATGGCTTCTGCCGGACTGAGGGCCGGTGCATTAGCCTCCTGCGGAAGATCCAACTTGGGTGCCGGCGCCGTCTTCGGAGCGGCCGGCAACGGAGAAGGGACTTGGGGTCGATTGACTTCGGCCGTGACGGCGGAACGGGACGTATCGTTGTTCGCCCGGTCGGCCACGAACGGTGGAACGGGATCGTGAAGGCACCAAAGGATGCCGTTGAGCAGTAAGCGGCGGAAGGCGGCGAGTTGGAAGTCTTCCGGATTGCCGAGCGATGTATAGAACACGCGCCGATCCTGCGCCGTATTGATCCAGGCCACGGGTTCCACCGCCTCTCTGCCCTCGACCCGGCCGCGCAGGAGAGGGAGCGTGGTCGCCGCCAGACCGCTGTTCTTATAGAGATGCGATGTCACCCGGAACGGAGCGGGCTTTACCCCGGTGAGCACGAGGTGGGACGCATTGGAGCTGACCAGCTCAATGAGCGTGTGGGGTGCGGTTGGCGGCTTATTGCCGTAGTGCCCCCCGTAGTGTCCGCCCAGAATATTCACATCAAAGTCCGGCCACGAGGCGAAGTCCTCGCTCGTTGGCTTCGCATCGAAGGAATGGCTCGCGGTGCGGATTCCGACCAGGGGCTTGCCTGCGTCCAGGTGGGCGCGCAGTAGTTTTATCATCTCCTTTGGCGGCGTCCGCCGGCGCGCACTCAGTAGGATAAGGTCGGCATCCTTGATAACCTCGAAGTTCTTGAAGTTCGAGTCACCATCCGTTGGCGACGACAACACATACGACACTTGGTAACCGTGCCACGCGAGTTCTTTTCGGGCGAATTCAGGCAGAGTTTCCCAGGTGTGATACTCGTTCTCGCCGATGATCATCACGATTCGTTTTTTGACATCGCCCTGGAAGCGGAAGGAATCGCCGCCCAAGAAATCGGTGCTGGTGATGCTCGGGCACCAATAACGTTCGATGTGTTCGACCACCAACTCCGTGCCACGAAAGTGAGACACGTACGGCGCTTTGCGATGGTTATACATCGAATCGGTCAGATCGCGCATGAGCACCACGTTTTGACCTTGTGCCACCATTTGGCGGATGGCGAACGGACGGCCGAGCACGCACATGTTGATGTGCACACCCATGACGATCACGTTGGTAATACCGCGCTGGCGCATGAGGAAAAACGCCTCGGCCGAGTCCGTGATCCCATCGCCCTCCCTCATCTCCAAAGCGGGATGCTGTCGAGTCCATGCCCGGTATCCAGGGCACTCGGGACAGCCGTCACAACCGCCGTCGGAATCATCGATGGGCAATGGTGGTTCCTTGACTCCGTTCAGGGAGCACCAACCTTGGAGAGGAATCGTAGTCTCCACCTTGGGTGCGGACTGTGCCAGCTTTCGGCCGGGATGATTCTCGTAGAACTTGAGGGTATCGCTTGGGCAATGGATGATCAGCATTCCCTTGCTTCGGGCGGCTTTGATCACCTCGTTCATGCGTGGAGCCATTTCGCCCACCCGCTCGGTGGCATCGGGACAATGATGGCGATCCCACATGTCGCAGACGACCACGGCGGTGTGTGCGGCATCCCACTGCACGGATTGTTCGAGGACTTGCACCGAGTTCGTGTCGACTGGCGATTGACTGCGGGTGCGGGTATGCAATGTGATTTTCTCGCCGCCCAGCGCCGGCAGCAGGAGAATTGATAGCAGCCCGACAAACGCACTGAGGGAGCGATGGAGACGTCTCATGAATTTGTCTTTTGGAACGTAAGAATGATGACATTCGATGGGTCAGGCCATCTTAATCGCGGAGTGGCAAAACGGGCGAGCCGTGCCCTCGGCCTCGCCCGGATTCCAGGCGGTGTCAAACGTGGGGGAGAAGGTCGAGGTCGGGGCGCATCGACTGTGGGTGCGGTCGCGCCGCGCCGCGCCCGCCGCTCAGGGTTCATCGCTTCATAAAATCCCTTGCGACTGCCCGATGCCTGGGGGAACTTCATTGAAATTTATCGGATTCATTGAGCCAACTCTCCTCATTGGTATGAAGAGCCCAGCACGCCGGCTCTCCTATTTCATATTGGGCTTCTTGCTGTCGCTGGGGTCGCTGGAGTTGTTGGTGCGGCGGAATTCCCGGCTTTTTGAGGCGGCTTCGCATCGGGCACTCGCCAAGGCGGCCATGTTCGAGCAGCATTCTAGCGTCAACCTTTTGTTCCTGGGCACATCACGGACACAGGACGGAGTTTCGCCGGATCTGGTAACGCGGACGTTGGGTGAGGTTGCGCCGGAACTCGGTGTCGTGACGGGGTTTAATGCGGCGTTTACCGGGTCGAGTCTGGACGCGTTGACCGCCTTGATCCCACGCTTTGGTTTTCGAGCGGATTTAAGAGTGGTAGTGATTGAACTTGCCGAACCCCAAATTGCGAATCCACTCGCATCGTGGGTGGTGTCCAAGCCATCGCCCGAGACGCTGGAAGATAGGCTCGCTGACTCCATCTGCAGCATCTCTTTCATCCGCTATCGCACCGCTTTTCTCAGCGACAATCTGGGCCGACTACCCGCTCTCCTCTTTTTCGCATCGTCGCTGGGAGGATGGGAAGCGAGGGGAGTAGATCAGATTGCCGCTTGGCTCGGACGGAAGGAACCTTCGGCCGTTGGGTTTGACCCCGCGCTTTGGACTCCCGAATTGTTCATGCCCACCGGACCCCAACAAACGCTGAGTCCGACGAATGACAGCGTCGCGACGCAGCTCGGGACTCTCGCTCGGCAATTCCAGGACTACGGCATCAAAGTGATCTTTTCGGTTCCACCGCTGAGTCAGGGGGTGCAGGGGGCTCCCGAAAGGAACGAACTGAAACCCGTTTTTGCCGAAGTGGCCCGACGCGGAAGGTGCGAGGTGTGGAACTTTGCACCACTCTCACTGCCGCGGTCACTTTTTCGAGATCCTTCGCATCTGGGTAAAATGGGTCGGGCGCACTATTCCCGCGCGCTGGGGGTTCACTTGGCGCGGGTTTTGAAGAGTGAGTAAATGCTGTTTAATTCGCTAACGTTCTTCGCGCTATTGATCCCCACTTTGGCGTTGTACTGGTTGCTGCCCTGGCAGCGGGCCAGACTCGCGTTGCTGCTCTTCGCTTCGTTGATATTCTATGGATTTTACCATTGGCCGAGTGTCTTTCTCCTCCTGGTCACGATAGGTTTTAACTACACCGTCGGCCGAATGCAGAGCCGGCGGCGCTCGGGACGGCTCCTGGCGGCGGCGGTGGCGGCGAATATTTCGCTGTTATTCTGGTTTAAATACGCGGCTTTTATCGCTGACAACCTCAACGGCGCGTTGTCGTTATTGGGGGTATCGTTGAGCGTCCCGCGCCCGCCGGTTTTCCTGCCCCTAGGAATCTCTTTTTTCACCTTTCAGGTCATCGCCTACCAGATTGATGTCTACCGTCGCGACATCGCAGCCGAGCGGTCCCTCTTGCGGTTTGCGGTCTTCAAAAGTTTTTTTCCGCAGTTGATCGCCGGACCCATTGTTCGGGCGAAGGATTTTCTTCCTCAACTCCAGAATCCGGCGCGGTTTGATGCCGCCAGCTTTCATCATGGACTGTGGCTGGTCCTGGTCGGTCTCGCGCTTAAGATCGGCGTGGCGGATGTGCTGGCACAGTTCGCGAACGAGGCGTTTCGTGCGCCGTTAACCCTGTCAACGGTCGGTGCCTGGACGGGTTTGTACGCTTATGGATTTCAATTGTATGCGGATTTTTGGGGGTATTCGACGATGGCGGTCGGGTTTGGTGGGTTGTTCGGGCTGGCATTGCCGTTGAATTTTGACACACCTTACATGGCCGCGAGTCTGCAGGAATTCTGGAAACGATGGCATATCACTTTATCCATTTGGTTTCGTGATTATATATACATTTTGCTGGGCGGCAACCAACGAAGGCAGAGCCTAAACCTCCTCGTGACCATGGCGTTGGCCGGTCTCTGGCATGGGGCCGGCTGGCCCTTCGTGATCTGGGGTCTGGGACACGGACTTTGGTTGTCGCTCGAACGCCGGGCGACGGGGCTCCCGGCAAAGAACAATCGACGATGGCGTTGCTTGAAGATCGCCATGGTCTTTCAAGGCGTTTGCCTGCTTTGGGTTCTATTTCGCGCGCCAACGCTCGCCCTCGCCGGAGACTATTATTCACGGCTGCTACTCCCGCCTTTCACAGCATCAGGGGTTCCGCAAAAACTGTACGGATGGCTGGCGATTTTCGCGCTCGTGCAATGGCCGCTGGCGTGGACGCTCACGGAACGCCGATTTGTCGCCCTGCCATTGAAAATGCAGTGGCTGCTCGCCCTGGTCTGCGTGTATTTGATCCTTGCCTACGCTGGCGCTCGCGTGGACTTCATTTATTTCACGTTTTGATTGGCCAACGCATCCGGGTTAATCCCGTCTTCCGTGAATCGCCCGCAACCGGCATCGCACAAATGGGTCGCGTTCCGCGCCTTGCGGAAGCGCGGCTTTCTCGTGATACTGACCCGATGATTTCTCCGATGGTGCGAACGATCCGGTTTGTTTCCCGTATCTTCTCGGTACTATTGCCTGGCTTGCTGATGGGGTTCACCGGAATGGGGGTGGCCCTGGGCGCGCCGGCATCGGCCCTGTCACCTGCTATGCTCCGGTTGACCGGCGACTGGCAAGTCCGCGTGAGCGTACGCGACCGGAGGGACCAAGCCATCACGGCCACTTTGGACATTCCGCCGGCACCGTTGGTGACCGTGAACGCGGAGAGATTTGGCACGCTGCCGGTCTTCAACCCCAAGGCGGGCGGGTGGGCGAAGGGTGCAGCCCTGGCGGGTGTCCGCGCGCAGGAATGCACCACCCTCCATTTACTCGAACCGCAAAGCTTGGAACTACGCACGGGACCGGCACTGGATGCGACGCGATTGATTCGGGGAACGGATTACGAAGCGGATCTATCGTGGGGCACGTTCGGCCGAACCACGAATGGCACGCTGCAGGAAGGCCAAACCGTATTCGCCACGTACCGCCACGGTTTGCTGCGCCTGGATACGATCGTGCTGACGGAGAATGGGCGCATTCTGTTGCGTGCCGGAGAGGCGAGATCCGCTGCGCCCGTCCCGCCGGCTTTGGCCAAAGGCGAACGGCGATTAGCCAACATCTTTCTGCCCGGTCGCATTTCCAAACTTGAGCCAGAACACCTTTTTCCAATTCTTGAATCCGCCTACCCCGAACCGCCGCGCGAGGATCCCTCTCCCGTAGAGAGGCTGGCTCCACGGACGCTCGCGAAATTGCGCACCGGCCAGCCGCTGCGGATTCTGGCCTGGGGCGACAGCGTGACCGTCGGGAGTTACCTCCCAGACTGGGAGAATCAGGGTTGGCAGAAGCAGTTTGTCACCCGGTTGCGTGCGCGTTACCCCCGAGCTCAAATCGAACTCATCACCGAAGCGTGGGGAGGACGAAACACTCGCAGCTATCTGTCGGAACCCCCCGGCAGCGAACACAACTACACGGAGAAAGTGCTTGAGCAAAAACCTGATCTGATCGTGTCGGAATTCGTCAACGATGCCGGACTGAATGAGGAACAGGTCGAGCAGCAATACGGAAGACTGCTCGCGGATTTCAATGCCATCGGTGCCGAGTGGATCATTCTCACGCCGCATTATGTCCGTCCGGATTGGATGGGCCTGACGAAAGAGCGCGAGATTGATGAGGATCCGCGGCCTTACGTGAAAGGGTTGCGACAATTCGCGACGAAGCATCAATTGGCGTTGGCCGACGCGTCGTTGCGATACGGCCGGCTCTGGCGACAGGGCATTCCGTATTCGACCCTAATGTTGAATTCCATCAACCACCCCAACGCCCAGGGTATGCAAATGTTCGCCGACAGTTTGCTGGCGTTGTTTCCCGAACATTTGGGGGCAAACGAATCTCTGCGTCCGAGCGTGAAAATTGTCGCGGGCGGCGAGTCAAAGGCCCAGCCCGAAGAGTGCCGAGCCACCTTGGTAGGGCCGGGGGTCAATCAGCCTGATCCGTTCCCTGGGTACGGTGGATTCGTCGGCTGGGAATCGCCGGTGCGACTCCAGAACGGTGATTGGCTCGTTGGTTTCAATGCCGGCTACTGGCATGCGTCAGCGCCGACGCCGCTGCGTTATCCGGCCAAGACGCTCGAGGAATATTACAAGATGGGTTTGCCGCAGGGCATCGTGGCCCCGGCCGGAGGGCGCGCGATGATTATGCGCTCGACCGATGAGGGGAAGACCTGGAGTAAACCGGTGACGCTAATTGACACGCCCGCGGATGACCGGCATCCGGCATTCGTGGAATTGCGCGATGGTACGCTGCTCAGTTCATTTTTCACCTACTCGGGTGAGCCGGAAAATGGTGACTGGGGGAAGGATTCATCGCTCGCGGTGCGGGTGCATCTCGTCCGCTCGTTCAATGGCGGACGGACCTGGGAGAAAAAAAGCCATCCGTTGCGGACACCCTTTTCGTATGACGAAACCGATGGTCCCCTCGTGCGACTGAAAGACGGCTCGGTGCTCATCGCGGTCAATGGACGCGCGCCGAGCGGGCCACCGGATCAGGCCGCTGTGCTGCGGTCTACCAATCGAGGTCGGAGCTGGAAGCTGCTCGCAACGATCAAGTCCGGGCACGACTTGCAGGAAGTCACCGTGGCCGAGCTGCCCAACGGGGACTTGGTTATGATGGCGCGCCCGGAAGGGGACATCTGCTGGTCGCGTGATCACGGTCGAACCTGGACGCCGCCCGTGACCTTCGGATTGCGCTTGTTTGCGCCCAGTCTTTACGTGCTGCGCGATGGCACCCTTGTCTGCCTGCACGGTTCCTACGCGCCCGGTCACGGAGGGTTGCGGGTGATTTTCAGCAGGGACGGTGGCCAGACCTGGATTGCGCCGGCGCTGGATCACGGGTTTCTTGTGGATAAAGCCTACGGCTACGGCAAGGCAATGGAACTGCCCGACGGCTCGCTGTTCATCACATATCTCAACAGCGGTGGGCATCGCACTCAAGATGCCCAGAGCAACTCGATCCGCTGCATTCGCCTCTGCATTCGTCCCGATTATTCTGGCATTGAACTGCTGCCAGCACCCAACCGATGAGGTTTAGAACTCTGACCACGGGGCGCAACACCTATCTGCTGAAACAGTTCCACTTCCACTCGCCGAGCGAGCACACGGTCAACGGAAAGCATTTCCCGATGGAGGTACATTTCGTGCATCAGAGCGCCGACGGCAATTTCGCCGTGGTGGGCGCGCTCTTCGAGGAAGGTCCGGCCAACGCCAACCTCGCGCAGCTCATAAAATGGGGTCATACCTGCACTATTGACCTATCGGGAATGTGTCGGGCATACGGCTCAGGCTTGCGAAGCACACGTTGCAAGTAACGCCGCATCAGGGTGAAACTCGAACGGTGTCCCAATCCTAGTTTTCGGTGAGGTATTTTAGTAATTCCAGCTGCTCGCGGTGGGGGAGGGATTCCAGAAGTCCACCCGGCATCAGGGATTTGTCACTCGGAGTTCGACGAGCGATGGCTGGCTTAAGAATTTTCATGGACTCGGTCGTGGTCCGCAGCGTGATGGAATCCGTGTCTTCCGCAATCACCAGGCCGGATACAACATCGCCCGTGCGCGTTTCGAGATTCGTCATCTGAAAATCGACCCCGACGACGGCATCCGGATCCACGATGTTTTCGAGAAAGTAGCGGATGCCGTGCCCCTCAGCACCGGTCAGTTCCGGGCCGATCTGGATTCCGTCTCCACGAAATCGATGGCAGCTCGCGCAGAGGCGT
>CAMAUY010000084.1 GCA_945861565.1 Akkermansia muciniphila | reverse complement strand
CATCCAAAAGCGTTTGTTGCTCGTGCTCGGGTAGCGTAAAAGGCTCGGCCATGCCGGCAGTTAAATAAAGTCAGCGAGTTTTGTCCAGTTTTACATCGTCTTTTGTTTCACCTGCCTCCTTAAAGTCAAAATCTTGAAACTGCCCTGCCCGTAACCCGACGGGACGCGTCGGGTCTCCCCTTTGAACAATACTCTCAAGATTCAAACTCCTCCCCCTCCATGAAAATCTCACCTCACGCGATCCTCGTTGCCGGACTAATCGCCGCCACTTCTCTTCAAGCTGGTACTCCCAAGGAGGACGTCGCCGCGGCGGCGAAGAAACTTGCGGACCAACCCAGTTATTCTTGGTTGACCACCACCGAGGTCGAGGGGGCGCAATTCAGGCCCGGTCCAACGACCGGCAAGACCGAAAAAGGCGGCTTCACAATTGTATCGCAAGAGGTTCAGGACACCTCCGTCGTTGCCGTCCGAAAGGGGGAAAAGGCGGTGGTCAAGACGCCTGCTGGATGGAAGACGGCCGATGAACTTCCCCAGCCTGGGGGCGGTGGCGGTGGACAGGATCCGGCCGTCCGTGCGGCGATGACGGGCCGCCGATTACTGAACGCGAAGGCTCCTGCGGACGAGATCGGCGGATATGCCGACAAGGTCAAGGAACTGAAATTGGCGGACGGGGTAATTTGGGGCGAATTGACGGAGGAGGGAGCAAAGGAATTGGTATCGGTGGGGCGTCGCGGTGGTGGCGGGAATGCTGCGAAAGACGCCAAGGGTACCGTAAAGTACTGGATCAAGGACGGAATGCTTTCCAAGGTGGAACTCAAAGTATCCGGGAAAATTACCGGCCGTGATGGTGAAGAGCGGAATATGAACCGCAATACGGTGATCGAGATCAAAAATATCGGATCCACTCACGTGGAGGTTGCGGACGACGCGAGAAAAAAGCTCGGAATCTAGTGAATTTTCTTCGGTTTTTGCGCACTATGCCCGGATGCGGCGCCAAACCTGGAAACGCGCCGGGCATTGTGTTTTCCCAAACCTGACGTAATCCTCTCGAATAAACCTGTTTACCTATCGCTCATGGAATCGTCCAAATCCTCCCGGTGGCTCAAGTGGTTCATCATTCTAGCCATGGCTGCGGGGGGCTATTGGGGCTGGAAAAAGTACCGACCGTCGGGTGCCAAGACAGCCGCGATTGAATGGAAAACGAACGTCATCGCCCGAGGTGAGATCACCCAGAGTGTCACTGCAAACGGGGCACTGACTCCGGTCCGCAACGTCGAGGTCGGCAGCCAGGTTTCGGGGATCATCAAGGAACTCCGGGTCGATTTTAATGCAAAGGTCACCGAGGGGGACATCCTCGCCAAGATCGATCCGGCAACCTACGAGCGCGCTTTGGCCCGAGTGGATGCAGAATTGCTGAACTCGAAAGCGGCTCACGAGTTGGCGGACTTTACCTACAAGCGGGCGAAACAACTCTTTGATTCCAAGCTCATCTCCGAAACGGAATACACACAGGCGTTGGTCGGCCTCCACCAGGCGGAGGCTAACGTCAAGATTCGTGAGGCGGCGGTCGAAAGCGCCAAGGTGGATCTCGATCGCACTACCATCGTGGCACCCATTTCCGGGATCATCATCAGTCGAAGCATCGAAGCCGGCCAGACGGTCGCAGCCAGTTTCAATACCCCCCGGCTCTTCGTGATCGCGAATGACCTTGCCAAAATGCAGATCGAGGCAGCCGTGTCGGAGGCGGATATTGGCAACGTGCAGGAAGGGCAGACGGTCAACTTTAGGGTCGATGCCTTTCCCGGTCGTCAGTTCAAGGGGACAGTACGTCAGGTCCGTTTCGCCCCCAACACCAACCAAAATGTGGTGACCTATACCACGATTGTGGCGGTCGATAACGCCGACCTGAAGCTGCGACCTGGCATGACGGCGGATGCCACCGTGGTTACGGCGGAACGAAAAGGGGTCCTCCGGATTCCGGTCGGTGCCTTCCGTGTTCGTCCACCGGAGGGCATCACGGTCATTAAGCCCACCAACTCCCCTCCGGGTGACGTCTTGGGATCGAACACGGTTCAGATCGCAACCACCGGGCCGTTCGCGGGAATACCCATTGCCCCGTGGCGCGCTGAAAACCGGCAGCCTTCCGAAGACGAACGCAAGAAATGGATGGAATCGCTCACGCCGGAACAGCGCGAAAAGTATGATCAAGCCCGTGCCCGTATGCGCCAGATGGCTCAAGAGGGCGGAGGCGGTGGAATGGGCGGAGGCGGTGGAATGGGCGGAGGCGGTGGAATGGGCGGTGGCGGCCGGCCTTCGACGGTTGAGGGGCCGATGACGCGGACGATCTATTTGTATGAGGAAGGGAATGCGGCGGAGGGCAAGAAGGAGGTCGTGCTGCGGCAGAAAACGATTCGCACCGGGATTACCGACGGGGCGAATTACGCCGAAGTCCTCGAAGGTTTGAGTGAGGGAGAAATTGTCGTGGTGAGTGCCTTCAACCCGAGCGCTACGATCACGCCGAGCCCTGCCGCCGGGGGAAGTCCGTTTGGTGGCGGTCCGTTTGGCGGTGGCGGAATGCGACGCTGACGCTTCAAGATCGACACTATTTTTCGGTTCCGGCGCATCCTTTCCCATCATGTCCCAAGCCGTCGTTCAACTCGAAGATTTCCGGAAGACCTACGTGACCGGGGAGATCGAAGTCCATGCGGTGCGAGGTGTCACGCTCACGATTCAGCCCGGTGAATTTGTGGCGATCATGGGTGCCAGCGGCTCCGGCAAGAGCACGATGATGAATACCGTCGGGTGTTTGGATCGTCCGACGGGCGGCCGATTCCTCATGGACGGGATTGATGTGCGGGCGTTGAGCCGGGACCAATTGGCGGACTTGCGGAATCGTAAGATTGGTTTCGTGTTTCAGGGGTTCAATCTATTGTCGCGAACCAGTGCGGTTGAGAATGTCGAGCTGCCGATGCTCTACGTGCGCCCCGCGCTCAGTGGAATCGAACAGCGAAAACGGGCTCTCAAGTCGCTGGAATTGGTCGGACTCGCCTCGCGGGCGGATCACACCCCGAATCAGCTGTCGGGTGGACAGCAGCAGCGTGTGGCCATTGCGCGGGCACTCGTCAACGAACCCAAGCTGCTGCTGGCGGATGAACCGACCGGCAATCTCGACACGCAGACGAGCTGTGAGATCATGGGAATCTTTCAAGTGCTGAATGATCAGGGCATGACCGTGGTGATGGTTACTCACGAACTGGATATCGCGCGCTATACCAAGCGGATCGTTGTGATGCGGGACGGGCGGATCGTGACGGATACTCCGGTGCACGACCGACTGACCGCCAGTGTGGAGCTGGCCAAAATTCAGGAGGAGCAAAAGGCAGTGAAGCTCGCGTGATTCCGCGGCAACCCTAGACCCTACCATGCACTTTTTCGCCATTCTCAAGATCGCTTTTCGAGCTCTCCGCCGGAATTTAATGCGAACTCTCCTAACGATGCTGGGAATTATTTTCGGCATCCTGGCGGTCATCGCCGGCGTCAGCATGGGCGCGGGTGCCAAGGCGCAGGTGGAGGCGCGGATCGCCGGTTTGGGCCAAAACGTGGTGCAGGTTATTTCTGGAAGTGTCAGCCGGGGCGGGTTCCGCATGGGCTTTGGCAGTGCGCCGACGCTCACTCTAGCCGACCTCGATTCCATTCGACGGGACATCAATGGCATCAATGGAGTGAGCCCTGAGGTGCGTGCTTTTGCGCAGGTCGCCGCCGGCAACCAAAATAGCAATGTCCAGATCCAGGGCGTCGATGTGACCTTCGTTGAGATCCGGTCGTGGCCGATTCTCAACGGGGTCAATTTTTCGGAGGCAGACATTCGGACCGCGGGCAAGGTCGCCCTCATCGGCAAGACCGCTGCGAAAACCTTGTTTGGGGACGGTGGCAATCCCGTGGGACAGATCATTCGAATCAAGAATGCGCCGTTCACGATCATTGGGGAGTTGGCGGCCAAGGGCACCAGCGGGTTTGGCAGTGATCAGGATGACACAATCCTTGTCCCTTATACGAGTGCCATGAAACGGTTGTCCGGGCAGACGACTTTCCGGATGTTCTATATGCAGGCAAGCTCGCCGGCGCTGCTGGATAATGTGAAGGCACAGGTCAATGAACTCCTGCGCGACCGGCATAAGATTGGGGAAGGAAAAGACCCGGACTTCATGGTCATGACCCAGCAGGAATTGTCTGACACGATGAGTGAGACCTCCCGGATCATGACGATCGTGCTGGGGGTCATTGCCAGCGTCTCGCTGCTGGTGGGTGGCATTGGCATCATGAACATCATGCTGGTGAGTGTCACGGAACGAACCCGTGAGATCGGGGTCCGTCTGGCGGTCGGTGCCCGCGGTCGTGACGTTTTGATGCAGTTTCTGACCGAGGCGGTCGTGTTGAGTCTCGTGGGAGGCGCCCTGGGAGTTCTCGGCGGAATCGGGTGTGCCTATCTTCTGACCAAGCAGTTCGGATTCCCGACGCTCGTTTCGAATTCAGCCGTTGTGTCTGCCTTCTGCGTCAGTGCTGCCATCGGTATTTTCTTCGGCTTCTATCCGGCACGCAAAGCCGCCAGCTTGGATCCGATTGATGCGTTGCGTTTCGAATAGACTGGGTACGCCGCACGGGGATCACGCCGGTGGCCGGGCGCTAGAGACCGAGGCAGACCAGTTTCGACTTGTCGCGGCCGTACCACCGGCCATGAGCGAAGGCGGGAGTGGCCCGGGCGTTGCTCCCGAGCACCTGAGCTCGGGCCAAGACTTGGAATTCCTTGGGGTTCGTTGCCGCCAGGATCAGCTCGCCTTTCTCGAGTAGGATCAGGAGCTTGTCGCTCGCAGCGAGAACGTGGCCGGCCCCGAGCCGGGCGGCGTCCCATCGAACGCGACCGGTAGTCCAATCCACACACCGCAGGGAGGGAGTCTGCTCCTGCCGCCCATGGAATCCGTACAGGTATCCCGCCCGCAGTATCGGCGTCGCGATGTGGGCGGAAAGGATCTCATCGCCCGACCAAACTGCGGTCGCCTTCCCGGCGCTCAGTTGTAAGAGGATTGCTCCGGCGCCATAGCTCGACGTCAAAAAAAGCTGGTCTCCCTGGAGCACCGGGGACGCCGCATTCACGGAAGCGTGCATGCGGGCTCTCCACGGGAATTCGGTTTCAACTCGACCCTGGGAGGGGTCCAATATGACCAATCCAGCGCGATCGAAGCAGACGGCTCGCGAATGACCATTGAGTTGGGCGGCAATCGGAGCTGCATAGCCCGCTTCATGATCCGTCGCCTTCCAGCGGACACGGCCCGATTCCCGATCAAATCCGACAATTCCCGCACCGTTGGCCCCTCCAATTTGCACGATTATCACGTCTCCCATCACCAACGGGGAGCAGGCGAATCCGAAAAACCCCTTGTCCGCCTTGAGGTCCTTTACGGTATCCACTTCCCAAAGGACGTGGCCATCCGTTAGATCCAGTGAAGTGAGGCGACCGTCGGCACTGAAGGTAACAATCTGGTTGCGGTCGACCGCCGGCGTCGCTCGTGGGCCATCGTCGGATCCAAAATCGTCGGCAAAAGTGGCCGGGCGCGAGTGTCGCCACAGGCTCTTGCCGCTGGCGGCGTCCCACGCACTGACGACATCTTCGTCGCCAGGGCGATGATGCAGGAGCATCCGGCCATTCGCCACGATGGGCCCGCTGTAGCCCTGCCCGACGGTCGCCTGCCAGAGTACGGAGGGTCCCGTCTTGGGCCAGATGTTGGTGATCGATTCCGACGAGACTCCATCCCGGTGAACTCCTCGAAACTGGGGCCAATCGGCTCCGTGCGAGTTTTCTCCGAGGAGGATTCCAAAGAGGCAGGCCCACAGCCCGGAGATGACGGGGAAGGATTGTCTGGCGTAAAAGCCGGAATGTTTGAATGGCATCACAAGGGGGCCATCAAAACCTCCTCGGAACGGCGAAGGAAGCAAACAGTTGTGAAATGAAAATAGAGGCCAGGGATACGGTGGATTGCGGTTGGGTCGGCCTGCGCCGACTTGGGGTGCACGGTCTGTCGGGTGCGCTTCGGGGGCTGACCTTCACTCCTCGGGCGGTTCGAGGGCGAAGGACACTCTTTGCACACCTGACCGGCGGACCATGTCGAGCACCTCGATAACTCGTCCGTGCGTCGCCAGTTTGTCGCCGCTGATGATGACAGCCAGATTGGTATTGCCCGCCAGGCCGTTGGTTAGCATTCCCTGGATCTCCATCATCGTTCTCCGTTCCTTGCCCGCGTAGAGGTCACCGAGTTGATTGATGCCGATGTTAAAAATCTCGGGCTTGAAATTTTTCTGCGCAGCGACCGCCGTGGGGAGGTTCAGCTTGATTGTCTCCGTCTTTTGCAGGGTGAGACTCACCATCATGAAGGCGGCGAGCAGGAAAAACATCACGTCGATCAAGGGGATGATCTCGAGGCGAGCCTTCCTGCGGGGCAGCGGCGAATTGAAGCGCATAACAGCGTAGCGTGGGTGCCAAAACCGTTGGCCGGCCGGAACCGGCGAGGCAGCGGCGGCATCTATCTTTTCAGGGATTCCGCTTCACGGCGAAATTCCATCGCATCGGCACCTTGGGCCTTCGCTTTGTCCACCAGCACTTCGACATGGGTCGCCGCCGTCTCGAGATCGAATTGGAGTTTGGTCAGCCGTTCCGTGAGGTAGTTAAAGGGCAGCAGGCAGAAGATAGCGATCCCCAAACCACAGGCGGTAGCTATGAGCGCCTCGCCAATGCCCCCAGAAACCGCCTCGACCCCGAATTCATTTTTCCCAATGGATCCGAAGGTGCTCATGATGCCGGTGACAGTGCCGAGCAAGCCGAGCAGCGGTGCGACGGTGATACAGGTATCCATCAGCACAAGAAATCGGCCCGCTCGCTTGATTTCACCGCCGGCGGCGACGGTCAATGCCCCGCGCAGAGACGAGTTTACGTGGTTCAACCCATGCCAGATCATGCGGATCAGGGGATCCTCGGAGTCCTTCGAATCTCGGGCAGCCGCGGCAAAATCACCCTGCTCCAATGCGGCAAATATCGCTTCCAACCGGGCCGGGTCCCGCTTTCGATTTTCCCGGATCCACCAGACGACGCGTTCGCCGACGACGGCGACCGCGGCCATAGCCACAATGAGAATGGGCCACATCATCGGCCCGCCCCGTTGGAAGTACGTGACGAATAGGTTGGCGAACATAGGAGGGAGTGGTGCAACGCGGAGCGAGAACGGAGAAAGGTCGGGCTAGTTCGATTGTTCGATATCTTGGAACAGGACAAAGGGTTGGCCGGGCGGATCGAATCGGTATTTTCGCTTCATCCAGCGAATGATTTCGCGCTCGAACTCGGGCGCTGCCGAAGCCTTTAGAACCAGAAAATTCGTGGCTACTCCCTCCGGAGTGAGATTCCACTGGATACGGGCTGAAAGGGCTTTTCCCCGGTTGCGAGTGCGAAAATCCTTGGAGAAATCCTCGAACCGCATGTCAGGAAATTCACCCGTGAAACGGCCACGGCTAAACTTTGCCGCCCTCGATGGCTTCGCTGGCGGCTCCGGAGCGGCCTTGAGAGGGTTGCCCCCCGCATTGGCGAGTGCCCAATTCCGCGTGAGCGGAGCTGCTTTCAAGGTTTTCTCGACGATATTCAGCGGCACTTCAATCGGAATGGCCAACATCACATCGGTGGCTAGCACCGCGATCGGGAGTGCCACCGGGGGTGGATCACCGGGCAGCGTCTCGGAATCGTCCGTCGGCAATTGTTCCGCCGGCGGAACCGTCTGACGGGTCGGTGGTGAGGGCGAGTTGATCTCCTCGATCGGAACCAGAAAGTGATCCGGGCCGGGCCGGTTCTTCACAACCCGGACAGGCGTTTGCACGCCGAACAATCCGGCGGCAAGGACGCAAGCGCAGAGCATATTGGTCCACACGACCTTGCGGAGGGGCTCCGGATGGGAGTCGGGCAGACTGTACTGCGCCAATTCGTCCCTCCGCCGGTAAGGCCGGGGAATCGCCTCGGCGGTCGAACCAGAACTCGGGACTGTTGATGGGGGCAGGTTCAGCACGCCTAGAGATGCCGAATGTGGGTTCGATATTTCTCCAGCAACCGTTCATTATGATCGTCTCCCTTCGTGTTACTGCTGATATAGACCTCCGGAAGATGACCCGCCTGAACGCTATACTCAATCGCTTGCACGACGATTAGGTTGATAATCATCAGGGCAGTGAGACTGGAGGTTGGGCCAATCCGGTGAGGGAAATCATCGATCGTGACGGCGGCGTCGCCGTCGACACCGCAGGTGTCGATCACGAGGTCGACGACTTCGAACAGCCGCTTGCCGGAAGCATGGCGCGACGGCCACCGACGGCTTTGGTTGAGATTGGTGATCCCGACAACCTTGAGGCCTCGGGCCTTGCCACCCAGAGCTATTTCGATGGGGACGGCATTCCGGCCGCTGTTGGAGCCCACCACGAGCACATCGCCTGCGGCGAGAGGATGCGGCAATAGAATTTCCTCGGCGAAGCCAGACTTACGTTCGAGGTAGGTTGCCTCGATTGCTTGGTCGTGGAGCATCAATTTGGGTTCGAGGATGGGTGCCCCCCGGGCGAGGCCACCTGCGCGGTAGAAGATTTCCTCGGCGATCATGTGGGAATGGCCGGTGCCGAAAGCCCAGAGAAATCGATCCCGCATCAGGGCTTCGGCGACCCAGCGGGCCGTCTGTTCGATGGCGGGTCGTTGGGTGGTTTCAACCTGTTGAAGCTGCCGGTGGACTTCGGTCGTAAATTGGTCGTAGGCACTCATGGCGTTGGATCGGTAGGAATTCTGTGTTTTTTGGAATCGTGACCGTGACTACCGCGGAGCGGGCCGCAGGACGGTGAGAACGGCACAACCCAGCACAAAGAAGAGTTGGAGGATGAACATCTGGAAGGGAAAGTCGGCACGGGCATGGGCGAGCAGTCCGAGAAGGCCGAGTCCGACGAAGGTTGGGAAAGGCCACCAGACCTGAATTCGGGCACCGTGGAAGACCTGCCAGGGAATGCACGCAAGGAGGATTACCATCGCGGCGAAGCCGACGGTGCCGAACGTGATCTGCATTTCCAGATAGTCATTGTGGGCGTAGCCCGCCCAGTCCTCGTCGGCGGATCGTCGATAAAATCCGTAGAGGGTGGAGAACGTTTCGGGCCCGCTGCCCAGCCAACGAAAATCATCCAGCATGCGATGCGCGGTGAGGTAGATCTCGGAACGTCCGCTGCCGTAATCGGTAAAAATCGTGCGGAACCGTTCCGCCAGCAGGTCACCGCCCAGGATCCATCCCAGGCCGATGCTGGCCAGAAAAATGAGCCCCCCCCCAACCGTGGCCCAGCGACCCGATCGGCCGCCGGACACCGCGAGCACCGCCAATGCGGGGATCGCCAGTGCAGCAAGGACAAGGACTCCACCCCGGCTGGCCGCAAGAAGCGGCGCCAGGAACATGAAGGCGAGACATGGAATTAACATGGCGTGGGCACCGCCTCCCATCCGCACGTTGGGCCCTTGTTCAAGGGTTTCCTTCCGTCCAGCCCACCAAAATCCCAGGCAAATGGGCCAGATCAGGTTGAAATACTGGGAGGCGTTGGCCCGGTAACTGAACGGTCCGAACGCAAGACTCGTCTCACTGCCCTCTCTCATGGGCGCCAGCCACAGTAATCGGTCCGTGCCATCGGCGCGTTGCATTACGGACACGAGCGCCATGATCGCTCCGCTTCCGCACACGATCCAAAGCCACAACCGCAGTCGGGCGGGAAGGCCGGGGATCGCTGAGGACACATCCGAGGAATGCCGCTCGCGGCGCGATTTGCCGAGGAACCAATGGCGTGCTGAACCAAAAATGAGAGCCAGGGCTAGGTACCGCCAGAAGCCCTTTTGTGAGGCTGGCCGGTCAAAGCTCTGCGGCAACCACGCCACCGCCTCCCGGTAAGTTAACTCGGGTCGGCCATCGACGAACTCGACGGCGGAACGCCAGTTTAGGGCGCTGGTCAGGCTCCAAGCGAGGAGAAGGATGGCCAGCAAGCCTAACACGCGCATGGGCCAAGGAGACGCCCGTCCGTCCCGGGTCCCGCCGGGATCGAAGGACCGGGAGCGCAGGTAAAGCAGCTTGGCCACCCACAATGCACCCAAAACGTAGCCCCCGGCGCATACGGTCCAGATTGCCCACGGCACCGTGCAGGCGAGAGCCCAGGGAGCAAAAACCGTAATCGCGAGGAGCAACCAGCCGGAGAGGTCATCCATCCACGCGTACGCCGCCGGATACCGTTCCGATGATCGTCGCCTGCGGGCGGGCTTGGAGAAATCCATGGGGAGCATTTCAAGGTTGCGCGGTCGTTGGAACAAGCCGGAAAGGCAGGAGTTGTCATTTTGTCGACAGGATGGGTTCCTTCCGCTTAGTTGCACCGGTGGATCGTTCGCATGGGACGCGTGTACTGGTGGGCATGAGTGGCGGGGTGGATTCCTCGGCCGCGGCGGCTCTGTTGATCGAACAAGGTTACGAGGTGATCGGGGTAACTCTGAAGCTCTGGCCGCAGGACTGTGTTTCGCGGGCGGAAGACAAGTGCTGCGGCCCGCAGGCGGTGATGGACGCCCGGAGTGTTTGCCACAGGCTTGGGATTCCCTATTACCTCGTGGACGAGGCCGCCGAATTTCAACAGCGGGTCATCGGATACTTTGCCGCGGAGTACAAGGCTGGCAGGACGCCGAATCCGTGCGTGATGTGCAACCAACACCTAAAGTTCGGCACTTTGCTGGACCGTGCGCAGCAGTTGGGGGCGGAATTTATCGCCACCGGCCATTTTGCCCGGATCGAAACGACCTCCGCGGGTCGTGTCTTGTTGCACAAGGGGCGGGATCCCCGGAAGGATCAGAGTTACTTCCTGTTCAGCTTGCGGCAGGACCAGTTGGGGCGTTCTCTGTTTCCCCTCGGCAATCACACCAAATCGGATACCCGTGAAGTTGCTCGCCACTGCGGCCTGCGCACTGCGGACAAGGAGGAAAGCATGGAAATCTGCTTTGTTCCGGACAACGACTATGGGCGGTTCCTCGAGCAGTCCCGGCTCGTGGAACGACACCGTGGCGATATTGTCGATACCCAGGGACGAAAGCTTGGCGAACACGACGGCATTGAATTCTTTACGGTCGGGCAACGAAAGGGACTTGGCATTTCGCATCCGACTCCGCTGTACGTGCTCGAACTGGATGCCATCGAGAACCGCGTTATCGTCGGGGATGAAGCCGGACTAAATCGGGACGAGTTCTCGATTGCGAACTGCAATTGGATCCCCTGGGATCAACCGCCGGAAGCGATCGAATGCACCGCCAAGATTCGGTACAACCACCCGGGCACTCCGGCCCGCGTTGTTCCGGCGGCGAATGGCACCGCTCGCGTGACTCTCGGTGAACCCGGTCGAGCCGTAACCCCGGGACAGGCCTGTGTTCTCTACGACGGTAGCCAGGTCCTGGGCGGGGGATGGATATCGAGCCGCCCTTAGTTTGAGTCGAACTTCGTATATGTCCCTGTCAATGATCGGTTTATTCGTTGCGGCGGTGGTGACTGTCGCTCTGCTTCCCGGCCGTGCCGCCGGCGGGGAGGATCCGGTGCTGACGCCGGGGCTTCCCGCCGTTCGCCTGGGCGACGCTCCCCCGCCGCCGGATTGGACGGACTCGTTGAACTCAGGGAACTCTTCGCCAAGGCTGCTCTCGACTACGGGTGGGTTCTCCGTTGACACAGCGTCCCGCGAAGCGGTGCGCAATTTCTACCGCGGCGTTTTCGGGACCTCCGATGGCGTGCCCATGAATTCCACGGCCGAAGTCGCCAACTGTGTTGCCGGCACCACCTCCCGGTCATATCAGGAAGCGATCCTCCGCCGGATCAACTGGTACCGCGCCATGGCCGGGGTGCCCGCGAACGTTACGTTGGACGTTGTCAATTACTGGAAATGCCAGGAGACCGCCCTGATGATGAGCGCCGAGGACGACCTCGACCATTTCCCACCGATGGAGTGGGCTTGCTATACCGACGACGGCGCGCTCGGTGCCCGCAACTCCAATATCGCCATCGGCAATGCCGGTCCGGACGCGATCACGGCGTATATGATGGATCACGGCGGCAATAATACCGGGGTTGGCCACCGCCGCTGGATTCTCTATCCACAGACGCAAATCATGGCGACCGGGGATGTGCCCGCTCAGGGCAATTACGCACCGGCCAACGCCGTGTGGGTTTTTGATGATCACTTTGGAGGTCCGCGTCCGCTCGTCCGCGATTCGTTTGTTGCCTGGCCACCACAGGGTTTTGTTCCTTACGCCAGTGTCTTTCCCCGGTGGTCTTTTGCCCTGCCCGACGCCGATTTTTCCGGTGCGAAAGTGACGATGCGGAGCAATGGGGTTGTGGTGCCTGTCTCCGTGGAGTTGTACGAACCCGGGGCCGGCGAAAACACCCTGGTCTGGTACCCGGTCGGGTTTGACAATAGCGTCCCAGGGGTTTGGCCCAAGCCACTTCAGGACACGGTATTTCAAATCGGCATCGACGGAGTTCTGTCCGCTTCCGCATCGAGCTTCTCCTATCTTGTGACGGTCTTCGACCCAGCGGTGCCCGGGTCGGATACGGTGTCCCCGGCTGTCGGTGGGACGTCCCACCCTGCGGTTGGCCAGGGAAACGCATATTCTTTCGCGGAGGTCGAGGGTGCCTCGGGCTACCAGTGGCGCGCTTCCAGGCGGCAGGCGTTTAGCCTCTTGGACGGCGCCGAAAATGGAGCCAGCAATTTTCATGTGAATGCGTCGACCGGCAGCTATTCCGTGATCACCGATGGTCCCGTTGCCGCCGGCAGCCACTCATTTCATCTCGCCCATCCTCAACCACCCGTTTCGCAATCGCTCACTCTCCGATCGACGTTCGTTCCGAGGGCGGACACCGTCTTAACCTTCAAGAGCCAGCTCGGCTGGGCTGCCGCCAAACAGATGGCGCTCGTGGAAGTTTCGGTCGATGACGGGGCATCGTGGACCGTTGTCTATAGCCAGGCAGGAACGGGATCGGCCGGGGATAGTCGATTCCTAACCCGGACGATTCCTTTGTCGGGACAGGCGAATCGCAGTACTCAGCTGCGATTCCGGTACGCCTACGATTCCGTTGGCAGCTATTTTCCTCAGACCGATGCCGGAGTGGGCTGGTATGTTGATCAAATAGCGATCAGCAGTGCCGATATCGGGTTGGATCCCGTTTCCTCCGACATCACCGCTCCGAGTTTTTCGTTTGTTCCAGCGCAGTTGGGCGATTACCTGCTGGAGGCACGAGGCCTGCTTTATGGTGAGTTTCCGCTCGAATGGGGGCCAGCGCTCGGGGTGACTGCCGTTGTCGGAGGCACGGGCCCGCCGGTGATCCGGATGGGGCAACCGATCCTCTCGGGCGTCCCATTGCAACTGCCTTTCAATCTCGTATCTGGATCCATCGGGACGTTTCATCTGCAGAAATCCTCGGCGGTAGGAGGCGCGTGGGAGGAGGATGCGAGTGCCAGTCTGCAAACGATTCAGGCCGGCAGTTCCTACCGCTATACATTGCCGAGGCCGGCGACACCCAGGTTTTATCGAGTGCGAGTTGATTAACGGTTCCGTGGTTCACGAACACCCCCAAAATGACCAGACTTCGAAAGCAATCCTCATCAAGCGGGCACCCCGACGCCCTCGGACCGGTCACTCGCGGCCCGAAGATTATCGCGCCGATTCCACCGCGGCCGACAACGCCCACCGCCCCAGAGACCGACAGTTCACGGGCGACGTCGGCGACGTTTTCCTTTTCTCTCCGACCCCAGGAAGTGGCCCGTCATCTTGACCGGTTTGTGATTGGCCAAGCCGAGGCGAAAAAGGTTTTGAGCGTGGCGTTGTGTGACCACTTTCAGCATGTGCGCCTGACGCGGGAAGGGAAGCCCGCCCGGTTTTACCAAAAGCAAAACGTCCTCTTGTTGGGCCCAACCGGCGTGGGCAAAACCCACCTTGTTCGCTCGGCCGCCGACTTGATCGGAGTGCCGTTTGTAAAGGCGGATGCGACCCGCTTCAGCGAAACGGGTTATGTCGGTGCGGATGTGGACGACTTGGTCCGCGACCTTATACGCCGGGCCGGTGGAGACATCCGCCAGGCCGAGCACGGCATCATCTACCTGGATGAAGCCGACAAGTTGGCAACTCGCGAGGCGGGCGCGGGACGGGATGTTTCGGGGCGCGGGGTGCAGACAAACTTGCTGAAGTTGATGGAGGACGCCGACGTTCCAATTGTTTCACCGAATGACGTTACGGGGCAGCTGCAAGGAGCCATGGCGACGATGCGGGGCGGTGCTCCCGCGAGTGATACGATTAACACCCGGCACATTCTTTTCATCGTGAGCGGTGCCTTCGCGGGGATGGAGCAGGTGGTGCGTCGGCGTTTGACGGCGGCGGGCGATACGTCCGCGAGGGTGGCTTCTCTCACCGGTGCTCAATTGCTCAGTGCGGCCGGGACCGCGGATTTTGTGGCCTTTGGATTTGAGCCTGAATTCATCGGCCGTTTGCCGGTGCGGGTGGCCTGTCACGGATTGAATACGGAGGACTTGTACAACGTGCTGCTGAAGAGCGAAAGTAGCTTGATCCGACAGTACGAGCGGGCATTTTCGGCCTATGGGATTCGGGTGAAATTCAAAGCCAGCGGTTTGCGTCGCCTGGCTCAGATTGCGACCTCCGAAAACATTGGTGCCCGGGGCTTGATGACCGCTTGCGAGCGGGTGTTTCGGGATTTCAAGTTCCAGTTGCCGTCCGCTGCGGTGAAAGAATTTACCGTCACCCGTCAATTGGTGGACGACCCGGCCGGAGAATTGCGTGCGTTGCTTAAAAGATAAGCGTCGGCGTTCATTTCCAATATTGCGACCGCCGAGTTTTGTGATTTCTTAGGGACCACTTGCCGAGTTGTCAATCCAGTGAGTCTCCGAGCCGTCCCCTGGGCGGATTGAATGGGCGGCGCCTTTTCCGCTGGTGCTGGCGGTCGAGCCTCCTTGGCCTCCTTGTTTTGACTCTGGCGGGGGGCGCTTTCCTCTACGTCAATAAGGTGGGGATTCCGGATTTTGCCAAAGGCCCGATTCTTGCCCAACTGAGGGACCGTGGGATTGTGCTGGAATTCAGACGGATGCGATTCCGCATTGGCCGCGGAATCGTGGCTGAACACGTGAACCTGGGCCGGGTCGGTCCGCGGGTGGCGGAGCAGTTTTACGCCGACCAAGTTCTGCTCAAGTTTAATCCTCGATCGCTGCTCCGTTTGCGGCCGGAGGTGGAATCACTGCGCCTTTCGGCGGGCCGGCTGGTCTATCCCTTGGCCGCGCTGACGAACGAGGCGGTCGTCAAGGTCGTGATTGATGACTTGAAGGCCGGCTTGCGCTTGGTTGATCGGAATAACTGGGTGCTGGATCACCTGAGCGGCCGGGCGCTGGGGGCGGAATTCTCGGCGTCGGGAAGCGTTACGAATTTGTCCGCTTGGCGACGGAGCCAGGTCGCGTCATCGATGGCGTGGCAGAGGGTAGTTTACCAAATCGTCCAACAGCTGGAATCGATGCAGTTCAGCGGGGTACCCAAGCTGGAGCTGAATTTCCTCGTCGACGCCGGCGCGCCGGAAAGGTCCTCGGCGGAGGTTCGGTTGATAGCGCCGGGTGCGGACAGTCCTCAGGGCGGTTTCACAACGTTGGATTGGAATGCCCGACTCAATCGGCCGTCGGGGACCAACGGCATGCTCTGGATCGAGACTCGCCTGGAAGCGGCGGGGGCGCGGGCGGCGGGGGTCGACTTGACGGGCTTGTTGCTCCGGGCGGCGTGGCAGCAGCCTCCGACCAATCAGCCGCCGCAACACATAGCATGGACGCTGGGCGTCCGGGATCTGGTTTCCCATTGGGGCAGCGCCGGGAATCTGCACGCCACCGGGCAATCGTACGCGAGCAATACCGTCGAGTCGGGGAAAGGCCCGGCACTGGGCCCGAACTGGACGCAGTTTTCCACGACCGCCTCGGGCGTGACCTCGCGCTGGGTGTCGGCGGCCTCGCCCCGGATTTCGGCGTCGGCGTGGCACAGTTGGACCAACTGGGATCGGATGGAATTTGTCGTCGATGCCCTTCAAACCGTGGGTGCATTCAAGCAGCGCGGCGTCGCGCAGCCGGTGGCGGTGGACTCCCTCCGTCTCGCCGGATGGACCACTCCGCGGCAGGCCCCTTCGGGGCCGACCAACGCTTGGGGGCCGTGGGCGATCGTGGCGCCGTACGCGATGGGCGCCGAGCTTTCGGTGACCAATGCCCATCTTTGGACCTTGGAGTTGATGTCGGGGAGGGTCGCCGTCGAGTGGTCGGCGCCCGAGGTTTCGCTGCGAGAGTTTGAGTTGCTAACGTCGGCGGGGAAGCTCGGTGGATCAGCCCATTTGGGAGTGGACAGCCGGGAGGCGACGGCTCACTTGGATTCCTGGGCGGATCCCGGAGTGGTCCTGCCCTTTCTCACGACCAACGCCGGTCGATGGCTTCGACAATTCGGTTGGGCGACCAATCAGCCTCCCGAGATCCATGCGAGCGGGCGGATCCTCCTGCCGGAATGGACCGATGCAACGCCAGACTGGCGCCGCGAGGTGCAGCCAACGGTTCAATTGTCGGGTGATTTTCGAGGGACGAACATTGCCTTTCGTGGGCTGCCGGGCGATCGCGGTTACGGCAAATTCTTTTACACCAATCGAGTATGGCATCTGCCGTCGGTTTTGGTGGAACGACCGGAGGGCCGGTTGGAATTCGGTTATACCGGCGATGAGCGGTCACGGAATTATCATTTCTCGGGTGTGAGCAGCCTGGACCTTCGAATTGTAAGGTCCTTGTTGGAGAAAGAGACCCACCGTCGGGCGATGGACGAGGTCGGGCTGCCGTTGCCACCGAGGGTTCAGGGGGATGTTTGGGGCCGTTGGAGATCGCCGGAATTGACGAGTTTCCGATTGCAGATCGCTGCGACCAATGTGGGTTGGCGTCGAGAGGTGGCAGACTCCCTCTCGGCTGCGATCGCCTACACAAATCGTCAGTTTCTCTTTCGGGATGTCGTTATTCGGCAGGCACCGGGCGAGGTTCGAGCCGATGGGGGCTTGTTCGATATGGAACGGCAATTGGTTCGAATCACGAACGCCGTCAGCACCGTGTTGCCGGAGCACGTGACGCGGGTGATCGGCCCGAAGGTGACCCGTTGGCTGGAGCCCTATGTATTTCGAAAGCCGCCCCGAGTGGTGATGAATGGAGTGCTGCCCACACGGGGGAAAACCGGGATGGATGCGCGGTGGGAGATCACAGGCGAGGATTTTCAGTGGTGGAAACTGCGCGCCGCTGCCATCCAGACTACGCTGGTGACCAAGGATTCATTGATTCAGCTCACGAATTTTCAGGCGCAGGTTTATGGAGGGCGGCTGGAAGGGGAACTGCACTTCGATGTTAGTCCTCCAGAGGGGACGACGATTGGGTTCTCACTGGCGGTGACCAACGCGGACTTGAAGCCGCTGATGATGGACATTTTGCCCAAAACCAACCGCCTGGAGGGACGCGCCACGGCGGTGGTTAACATTGACTCCGCCAACAGCTGGGAAACGAACAGCTGGCAAGGGCACGGGTGGATTAAATTGGAGGAAGGATTCCTCTGGGATTTTCCGTTGTTCGGAGTTTTTTCACCCATCTTGAATGGATTGTCACCAGGTTCCGGCCAGGGCCGCTTCAGTCAGGGGCAGGGCCACTTTGTGCTTACCAACAGCGTGCTGCGCTCGGACGATCTTGAACTGCGATCTTCGGCTGCCCGATTGCATTATTCTGGAGTCGTACGCCTCGACACCACACTGGATGCCCGCATGGAGGCGGATTTGTTGAAGGATGCGCCGCTAGTGGGTCCTGTTTTGAATCTGGCGCTAGCCCCTTTTACAAAGCTTTTTGGCTACCGGGTAACGGGAAAGCTTGCCAAACCGGAGACGGAACCGATTTACATTCCACGGCTCCTCATGGTCCCACTCCATCCTTATCGGTCTCTGAAGAATCTCTTCTCCAATGAAGCAGCGCCTCCTCCCTAGTCGCGGCTGTTCCGAGCGGGAGTCAGCCCTGTCCGGTTGATAATTCAGCCAACCACCCCGCCACGGCTTGCCGCGCCGCCGCCACGGTCTGCACTCGGGGCTTCACGAAGCGAGGCGTGAACCAGGGGAATCCCCCGATGAGATCCGAGGTTACGAGGATCTGCCCATCGCAGTCTGGCCCGGAGCCAATCCCGATGGTGGGAATGGAGATCGCACGGGTGATTTCGCAGGCGACCGGCGGTGTAACCAGTTCCAAAACGACCGCGAAAGCGCCTGCGGCCGCCAGGAGCCGGGCATCCGAGATCAGCCGCTCGTGCTCCGAATCGGTCCGGCCCTTGATTCGATACGCCCCCTCTTCGAGGATGTGTTGAGGCAGCATGCCAAGGTGGCCGCAAAAGTGGATCCCAGCTGCGGTGATCGCTCGGACGTGGGCTTCGATTTCTCGTCCGCCCTCGGCCTTTACAAATTCCGCCCCAGCCGCCACGAGGCGCTGTGCATTCAGGACGGCTGCCGCAGGGGTTTCGTAGGATCGGTACGGAAGATCGCCGCCAAGGCATCCATTGGGTTTGGCACGGGCGGCCGCACGGACGTGATGTTCCATGTCATTCATTGAGACATGCGTTGTATTGGGATGTCCTAATACGACCATTCCGACCGAATCACCTACCAGGAGCAAGGGTACCCCCGCTTCATCCAGCCAGCGAGCCATCGGGTAATCGTATGCGGTGAGGGCCCCAAAGCGTCGGACACCCTTCCAACTACGGATGATTTCGGGGGTAATCTTTGCACTCGTCACCCACTCAAGGTGGGCCGGGATCGGGAGATTGTCCACGAGCGAGGTCTCGCCCAGCTTCAAATAGCATTTCCTAGTCCGCTCGAGCTTCGTCGCCGAATTGGAGTTCTCCCTCCAGGATTTCGGCGGTAGACAGGTCGCCTCGGGTTTGAGCTCCGAGTCGAACTTCACCCACTTTGGTGCCCGCTCGATACACGGACATCACTCGACCGTTTGGGGGCATCTGGTTCAGTGAAAAATCAATGACGACGAACCGGAGCTTGGAATTTATCGAGAGAATTCGCCCGGACCATCCACCCATTGGTCTCGCGGAGGGGGCGCCGTTGGTTGATGTTCGAACCGTGGAATCCCTGAAGTTTTTTTCTGTCGTAACACTCTTATTGTCAGATGATTGGCATCCGAATATTATCGATGATGCAAGGGCAGCAATGACCAATTTGGAGGCCTGAGACGCGGGGAAACGAATTGAGTGCAAGGCAGGATTTTCCTTTGTTGGAGGCCAATGGCCGCGGGTCACATCATGTTATTTTGCAAAAACGTTTGACTTGATCGCCCCACCTTGGCATAAACAGCTGCGTTAGTGAAATTTTTGCTTATGAACACTAAATCTTGCATCCAAGTTGCTGCTGTCGTGGCGGCTGTGCTTATTTCTATTCCCGCTTTCGCACTGACTACAGATCAGTCGAAATCTCTGACCGCTTCGATTAGCACCGCCAAGGCTGTCGAGGTTCCGGCTAAAGCTGCAGCTCTTGTCGCCAAGGCCATCAAGCAGGACCGTTCGGAGGTAGTCTCCGTTGTGGTTTCAACGGCTGCTGCGTCGCATCCTTCTACTTTGGTCAATGTTGTTTCCAGCATCCTTGAGAAATTTCCCAAAGAATTGATGCCGGTTGTCACGGCTGCCCTTGCGAGCTCTCCGGATAGTTCGATTGATATCGTCGCAGCGGCGGTTAATGCGGTACCGGATCGTGCTGAGGAAGTTGTTGCTCTCGCGAGCAAGCTTTCCCCGGCCCGTACGGCCGCATTCCAGAGGGAAGCGGCTTCGGCGAAACAACGCCGAGTTGTTTCGAGCGCTGCAGTGGTCACCGGTGGAACGATCGTTCAGACCACTAGTGAAGGGGCTGCCGTTGTCAATTTGTACGCGGTCCCCGGATCGGATCCAGGCCGTCCCTGATCCCTTTTCAATCTCTAGGGCCTGCCCGTTCGTCGGGCAGGCCTTTTTTGTTTCGTGGGACACCGCTCTCGCCGCCCCGGTAATCATTTCTTAAGGTGGTTGCTGGCAATTTTGCTGCTCCCTTTTTGCGTTGGAGTGACGGTCGCCATCCTCCGTGTTATCCGGTCAATGGAGGGTGCTTTTGATTTTTGGGCCGGGTTCCTTTCAGGTGCTGTCGCTTGGTTGCTTCTATTCGTGAGCCTCCCGAAACCCATGTGGGTCTACGTCGTGGGCCACGAACTAACTCACGTACTCGGCACCTGGACCTTCGGCGGAAGAGTCCGACGATTCCGAGCCTCTCCCAGTGGCGGGCATGTGGTTATCACCCGGAGTAATTTCGTGGTCTCGCTGGCCCCCTACTTTTTCCCCCTCTACGCAGTGCTTTGGTGGTTCGCATTTTACCTCGGAAACTTACTGTGGCATTGGCATCGCTATCTCTTTGTTTTCCACTTTGGTCTGGGGATGGCCTACGCATTCCACGCCACGCTCACTGGGCACATCCTCCGTATTCGGCAGCCGGATCTGGATGGCGAAGGGTGGGTATTTTCTGCCGCTGTCATCTGGCTCGGAAACGGTCTCGTTTTCCTGATGGGACTTTCGGCGCTGTCGTCGAACGTTCCTGTGTTGACGGCGATGGGGTGGTTTCTTCAGGAAACCGGCGCTTGGGTCTCCCAGGTTGGACGCTGGCTTCGGTAGTCAATGCTTCAACGGCAACTTGGCGTGAATATTGCTGCATTGCGTTAATTCTTAATTCTAACCCCCAACCATGACCCCGTTTCCCTCCCCTCCCTGGCTCTGCGCGGCTCTTGCAGGGATCGTATGCCTGGGGGCACCTCCGGGGAGAGCGATCGAGAGTGGTGTTGCCGGGATTCAGATCGAAACGGGACAGGTCAGGCTCCGTCTAAATCCCGCACCGGCGGCGGTGCAATATCGGGTGCTCCGGGCGGATGCACTCGGAGGTGTTTTTGCCGAGGATAAGGGTGGAGTGCTCGACGGCCTCGCCTGGTTGGGAGTGCCGACGGGGGAGGAGGCGTTTTACAAGGTGAACGCGACCCAATTGACGCCTGAAGAACTGCTGATTCCGACGGTTCTCAATCGGCTCGCCTATGGCCCATCACCGGATGAATTAGAAAGGCTGCGGAGGATTGGCCCGGACGCCTATATCTCTGAACAACTGGCGCCCGAGAACATCCGGGAGGATCTGGAAGAATTTGTGGTGATTCCCCCCGATGCGGCCGGCTGGCAGAAGGGGGTCATCACAGGATTGGCGACCTCGACCTCGTTTCATATTTACCTAAATGAACCCGGTGAGGCCTACGTGGACGAAGTTCGGCTGGTCAGCGGCGGTCGGGAAAATCCCGGACTTCCAAATCTCGTAAAAAACGGCGAATTCGACGTCGGCCTTTCCCCGGCCTGGACGGTGGGTCAGAATCTTGCCTCGTCGGCGGTGAGTTCGGATTCGATTTACGCAGGAGTTGGCGCCTTGCATTTGATCGCGGCTGCGGCCGGGAGTTCGACGGCGAGCAATCGAATCTCTCAGACGATTGCGTCACTGGTCACCGGGAACACGTACACGCTGAGTTATTATTACCACACCGCACCTGGCCTTTCGCCTCCGGTAATCCGCCTCAGCTCCACCGGAACCTTGGAGGGCGGAGATGTCCTGACAACTTCCCTTAGCAGCGAGCAGCCCCCGAACAATCCTGGGCAGGTTTTAGGTCAGATCCTTTCTGGCGAGGGGAGCATGGCCTCGCTCCGTTCCTGGCACATCCAGCACGCCGTCAAATCAAAGCGCCAGTTACTCGAGGTGATGCGTCAGTTCCTGGAGAACCACTTTGTCACCGAGTACTCGAAGACCCGGAGCTATCTGGATTCATACTACAGCAGCGATAGCGGGCAGGCCGCTCGCCAGGCGACTCGTATGGAACTAGTGGAAAACTTGAAATGGCGGCAGGCATTGATGAATCCCCGATGCACCTTTTACGATCTACTCAAGATCAGCACGGAGAGTCCGGCAATGATCGTGTACCTGGATACCGTGGCCTCCAGGGGAACAGTCAAATCGAATACCCCCGCCAAGATCGCGGGTATCAACGCACTATCGCCTGCGGCGGCGGGAGCCAATATTACCCAGATTGCCAATGAGAACTACGCCCGGGAGATCTGCGAGCTCTTCTGTTTTGGAGTGGATAACGGCTATGACCAGCAGGATATCGTTCAGATTTCCCGGGTCTGGACTGGCTGGACGGTTGGATACGTGGATCGCGACAGAACGGATGATCCGTTCGCCACAAACTATATTGATCGCGACATTCGAAAGAAATTCGTAGGAACGATTCTGGAGACGAACAACACCATCACCAATTTCATCGGTGAATGGTCCATGTTGTATAAGGCGACCAACCATCACCAGGGCCCCAAGTGGTGTTTCTATGAGCAACTCGCCAACGGCAACGTGGATACGAACACGCCGAAGCGAGTTCCCGCGCGGTTCGGTCCCCCCTGGGCTGGCCGGGAATACGGTCTGCTCATCCAAGGTGGGCTCAAGGAGACGAATACCTTGAGCGAAGCGTATCAATTGATTCGCCACATGGCGGACCAGCCATTCACAGAAGAGTATCTTTCCGTGAAATTATGCCGCCTGATGGTGCATGAAGGATTTCATCACGGGTACGATTTTACCGATGACCCGACCTCGCCTGAGGAGGCGTTGGTCCATGCCTGCATGATGGCCTGGGAACACCCCCCGGAGGGTGGCCCCAAGGGTCAGATTCGAGAGGTGCTCAAAGTGATTTTTGCCTCGGATTTGTTCCGGTCTCACACCGCCTCGATGCAGAAAGTTCGCACTCCCCTGGAGTATGCAGTCGCCGCGGTCCGCGCGTTGCGGGCGGCCAAACCGGACGGCAGTTACACTGCGGAGTTGGACTCGGGTGCCGTTGGCACTGGAATTCTGCTGCGAGCCGGCAACATGCGACTCTTCGATCGAGCGGAGCCGGATGGGTATCCAGAGGAGGGAGTCGGGTGGATCAGTGCGGGCTCCCTTGCGGAACGACTTCGGTTTATCCAATCCGCGTTATCGGCGGCACGCGATTCGGATGCTGGGGTTGGCACCGTGACCGACCCTGCGGGTTTGTTAAAACTGAAGGCCCCGGGAAGCGTTTCCGACGCAGGTGCGGTGGCGGATTTTTTTCTTGGCCTTCTCTTCCCGGCCGAGGGGTCGGCAAATCTCGCGCCATTCCGGCAACTGGCCATCGACTTCCTGAATTCCGCAGAGTCCCTGAGCGCGAGCGGCCAGAGCGTGGATTCTCCCTTCAGCACTTTGCAACCCTCCTCCACTGCGTACGATACGCGGATTCGAGCTATGGTGTCTTGGCTGATGACGTCACAACGATTTCAGGAGCAATAGCGCCGTTGCCACCCGTCCTGCCTTTCTGAATTTGATCCACCGAACCCATGAATTCCTCGTTTCAAATCCTTTCTCGCCGGGATTTCCTCTCCCGTAGCACGCGGTTGGCGGCGGCGGGAGCGCTCGCTGCGCTGGCCGATGTACCGTTCTTCGTGAAGCAGGCGCTGGCCGATGGTAGCATTGGGAAACCCCTCGCCAATGGCCGGGTGAAAAAGCTGCTCTTTGTCTTTCTTCGCGGCGGTAACGATGCGCTCAACTGCGTTGCCCCGCTGGAAGATGATGCGTACGCGCGGAATCGCCCTACGATCGCCATCCCGAAAAATCCGAATTGGAGCTACGGGGACGGTACTCCCGCACTGTGGACTCCCAGCGGAGTGAGCGGTCCGACGTACTCGCAGTTTGGAATTCCGCTCGGGAATGGATTTGCCGCCCTCCATCCGGCGCTGAAGTTCATGGTCCCCGCTTACAATTCCGGTGAGCTCGCGATTATCCACCGCGTGGCCTACCCAAAACAATCCCGCTCGCATTTTGATTCCCAGATATACTGGGAGACGGGTGTCCCCTCCAATAGCGCCTTCCGGGAGGGCATCTTGTATCGAACCATGTTGGAGAGCGGTCTCGCGCGCATCGCGCCG
>CAMAUY010000083.1 GCA_945861565.1 Akkermansia muciniphila | reverse complement strand
TGGAGCGGGTGAAGGGAATCGAACCCTCGTATGCAGTATGGGAAACTGCCGTTCTACCATTGAACTACACCCGCGTTCGCAGGGCGGCTTCAGCGGCCGCTGCGCTTGATGTTATTCCCACGAGACAACGTCGTCGTGAGCTTCTGTTGAATTCGGCTTGCGAAGTTTGTTTTCGTAATCCTTGCCCCCAATCTTGCTGTCCTTCCCCATCGAGAATCCGACGGCGGTATGACGAACGACATTGGAAGCACCGGTCAAATCTGTAAAAAAATCGCTCATGTCAATCTCCTCGTTTCCGTCTGTCTCGAGGATGATGCAGTACTGGGCGCCCCAAGGATCCATCAATTGGCCCGCTTGAGCGGCTGGGAACTCGCTGCCGTCAACGAAGCCATTCCGCGGGAGTTTTTTGTCCACGGCCTTCTTCTGTGAGATGTACTTTTGCTGCCGCTTATTGTAGATGTGATCCACGTTATCTCCGCGGGAGATCCCCCGGAGAATGTCGAACAGCACGTTGTTCTCCACCTTGCATTTCCCATTGGTTTTGTCCCCGAAGGACATGTAGCCGTTGGTAGTTGCGGCAGCCGTATTTTTCGCTGCATCCACCGGCGGGAATTTCGAGTAGTCGGTGTAGTAGCTGCGGCAGGCGTTGGCGACGTCGCGGATTGCCACTCCGGCCTCCGTGCGGCGCGCGCTTTCTTTGGCTCCCGCGATATATGGAAGCAGGAGCGCCATCAGGATCGAAATGATGGTGATCACTGCGATGAGTTCGATGAGGGTGAACGCGGAGTGCAGGCGGGATGTTTTCATGAGTCGAGAAACGGTGCGGGAAGGTAACGCCGCTCCCGGAAGTGACAACTGAATTTCTCGTTCGTTTGTTTTTTCCCGGCGGTGAAATCTCAGCGGTGAAATCTTTGCTTGCCTCCCGCCCGGACTGCTTGTTTTTACATGGAGCAGCAGCCCGACCAAAGAAACAGCCCAGAAACAGCCCCATGCAAACCAATCACAAACGTCTTCTCGTCGCGGCTCAAGGCTACAGCGAGCTCGGGCTGCCTGATCTCGGTCTCGCGGAACTCAACCTCCTGCCGGGCGAACTTCAGCGCGATCCGGTGGTCGTCGAGACGCGCTTGTCCGTCCTCATGGGGGCCAGACGCTACAAGGAGGCCCTCCCCATCGCCCAGGAACTCTGCCGGCTGGTCCCGGAAAAATCCACCGGCTTCATCCACACGGCCTTCTGCATGCACGAACTCGGCGATTCGCAAAGCGCCCGCGACATCCTCGCCGGCGGCCCCAATTCCCTCAAATCCGACGCGACCTACTATTACAACCTGGCCTGTTACGAGACCGCGCTCGGCAATTTCGACGAAGCCCGCGCCAACCTCGATGTCAGCTTCGCGATGGACAAGAAACTGCGCGACTACGCGATGAACGATCCCGATCTCGAAGCCCTGCGCCCGTGTGGAGTAGTGTGCTAGCGGGCTGCGGGTGCGCGTGAATGTCAGTCCTGCGGGGGAAGATCCGTGGATTGCCAGGATTCAGGAAATTGACTCCACCATCCCATCCTCCTCCATTGGGGTGAGGAATGCGGGCGGTGCGATGGAGTCCCCCTCCGTGTGATCGAGGATGCAGGTTCCCGGTTGGCCGGACTGCTGGAGGATTACCTGAGTTTGGCTTTTGCGGCCTTGAGGGCGGCGGACGCCTTTTCGATCTCGGCTTTGGCCTCCTGAACGCGCTTGTTTGCGGAATCGTAATCGGGTGTGCCTGCTTCGGCGCGACCGCGGGCAGTGAAACGATTTTCGAGGTCAGCCTTTGCGGAATCGAGCTTCTTCTGGGCTTTTGCGATCTCGGCCTCGATGGCGGCGCGATCTGGCGCGGGCTCGGGTTTCTTTTCCTCGGGTTTTGCGATGGGCCTGGCTTTTGCAGCCTTGAGGGCGGCGGACGCCTTTTCGATCTCGGCTTTGGCCTCCTGAACGCGCTTGTTTGCGGAGTCGTAATCGGGCGTACCTGCTTCGGCGCGACCGCGGGCAGTGTAGCGATTTTCGAGTTCAGCCTTTGCGGAATCGAGCTTCTTCTGGGCTTTTGCGATCTCGGCCTCGACGACGGCGCGATCTTGCGCGGGATCGGGTTTCTTTTCCTCGGGTTTTGCGATGGGCCTGGCTTTTGCGGCCTTGAGCGCGGTTGACGCCTTTTCGATCTCGGACTTGGCCTCCTGAACGCGCTTGTTTGCGGAATCGTAATCGGGCGTGCCTGCTTCGGCGCGACCGCGGGCAGCGTAACGATTTTCGAGGTCAGCCTTTGCGGAATCGAGCTTCTTCTGGGCTCTCGCGATCTCGGCGTCGGCTGCGGCGCGATCTGGCGCGGGCTCGGGCTTCTTTTCCTCGGGTTTTGAGCCTGCTTTGGCTTGGGCGGCCCTCAGTGCGCTCCCGGCCTTTTCAACTTCCACCTTGAATTCCTGGACCCGCTTATCAGCCGCGTCGTACTCGGGCGTGCCACTTTCGGTTTTACTGCGATCCTTGCGCCGTTGCTCCAACTCAGCCCTTGCGGCATCCAGCTTCTTCTGCGCCTTGGCGACATCGGCATCCGCTGAGCCGGACTCATGGCGTTTGGCGTCGCTGGTGCAGTTGCTGGAGCCCGCGCTTTCGGCGAGCGAGGTGAGTGGAATGGTAACGGAGAGGAGCGTGACGATTGCAGTGGTGATTTTCATGGTTCGTTGTTCGGTTGTTCAAATGAACCGCAGTCGAGAAATTCGGATGCGGGTTGACGGGGCTTAAAAAACGCCAAGGTCGAAAGATTAGGGGAAAATATGCGGGCCAACACGCCATTCGCCGGGCGTGAGGCCGTCGAGGGCGTGGTCTCCGAACCGTGAGCGGTGAAGGCGGGTGACGTTGCACCCCACGCTCGCGAACATGCGTTTGACCTGATGGTAGCGGCCCTCGGTGAGTTCGAGGCGGGCTTCGCGAGGGCTGATGATTTCCAGTTTCGCGGGCAGGCACGGCTTTTCCTCACCGTCGAGGAGCAGCGTGCCGCTCGCGAAAAGTTCCGCGGCATGCGCGGGGATGTCGGTGTCGAGGATGGCTTCGTAGAGTTTGGAGATTTTGTGTTTTGGAGAGGTCAGGCGGTGGACGATCTCGCCATCGTCGGTGATGAGCAGGACGCCGGTGGTGTCCTTGTCGAGGCGGCCGACGGTGGTGACGGGCGGGTTGCGGCGGAGCCAGCGCGCCGGGAGGAGGTCGTAAATTGAGGGGCTTTCGGCGGGGTCGCGGGAGCAGACGCAGCCGGCGGGCTTGTGCATGACGATGAGGATGCCATCGGGGAATTCGACGGGCTGGCCGTCTATGAGGACGCTGTGAGGGCGGGCTTTTTCGGAGGGGCTGCGGGCGGGCGCTCCGTTGATGAGGACGCGCGCGGCTTTGATCCATGCGCGGGCCTCACTGCGCGTGCAGTAGCCAAATCGGGAGAGGAGAGCGTCGAGCCGGATCAATCAGCGAAAGTCCGAACTCGTGAGCCATTTCAGGAAATCCGCCTCCATGGCCGCGGCATTCGAGAAGCCGTAGATTTTTGCAATGTCAGCGGGATCTGGGACCTGGCGGGATGTGGCGATCTGCTCGATGAGCTTGTTGAAAGCACTGAGCTTCGGGAGCGTGCTCTGGAGGTAGTGGGCCCATGCGTAGGAGAGGACGTTGCCTTTCACGTCCGTCGTATCGGAGCGGAGTCCGTTCAGCGTTTCGAAGGTCGGCTTCACGTCACCTTTTTTGACCCACTTTTTCAATTCACCCGCCCACTGGCGCGCATCCTCCAGGCCGCGGACCGTGCTCACATCCACGCCGGTCGCGCTCTGCGTGCGGAGCAGGTTGGTCTCGGATTTGCCGGTGAGGGAGACCTCCTTGAAATACGAGTGCCCCTTGGTGATGGCGAAAAATCCCTTCGCGCCGAAGGCGGATGTGCCGGGCGCCTGGAGATCGAGCATGTCGCCCGCGAGGCAGTGGGTGAAAAACGGAGTCCAGACACCGCGGATCATTTCCACCTTGGCCTTGGGCGTGGAGCCCTGGCGGTAGGCGCGGAACACGCGGCCCAGCTCGACGACGTTGTGCTTGTCGGAAATTTCGCGGGGCAGGTAAAGATTTGCGGAGCCGGATTGCTTCCATGTCGCGCGAGTTCTGGCCGCATTCTCCACCTGGCCGGCATCCTTGAGCAAATTGGCGTACCACTCGCCGATGTAATCGTAGGTCTGGTCATCCGGCGCGAGAAAAACGGCCATCTTGCGCCCGCCGACGAATTTCTGCGGGAGGGTGCCGTGGACGTATGCGGCATCGAGCCAAAGCCGCTCCGCGAGTTCGCAGACGTCCTTCGGGTTGACGGGCTTTTGATACATGATCTTGAAATGAGGCGTCTCCATCACCTCGAAGGCGTGATTTGTGAGCGTGAACGCCTCCTTGCCGGGAACAAATGTCTTCGGATCAATCTTCGCGCTCTTCGCGGGTTGCGGCATCTGCGGCGCCTGTGTCGTGGTGAACGCGCTCTTTTTCGGGGCGGGAAAATTCTCCTCGATGTAGTTGTTGTCGCCGATGCTGAGGAAGGATCGGTCGAGCTGGATCTTGTGGCCGGCATTGTCGAGGAGGGTGGCGAGATTGCCGCTGACGGATTGGAGCGTGGCCTCGATGACGCGGCCATCCACCACGATCCATGTGCGCGGTTCGAGGGCGGCGGCGGTCGAGACGGCGAATACCGCGGCAAAGGCGATAGCGATCGAGTGGAGAGACTTCATGGACGCAGTATAAAGAGGGGGCGCGCGGAGGTTGTCCATCCGTTTCCTGACGGCTGCTCGTTGCCGGGTGTGATTCGAAGTGAGTCCACCTGGAGGAGCAGAAATGGCGAGGGAAGCTGGGGCTAAGGTGTGGAGAGGCGGCGCACAAGGAGCGGCGACATTCCTGTCGCCGTCGCTGGTTGCGCCGGAGGCGCGCATGCTCCGGCAAGGTGGCGGGCGGTGGAGAGCGAGGGAAAATTTTTGTCGCGCAACGGTGCACCGCCGCGTTGCCGAGGGTGTGTGCGCCTCCGGCGCATGTGCGGACGGCGACAGGAATGTCGCCGCTCCCTGCCGCCGCCTGGCCGCTTGCGGACCGGAAATCAATCACGCCCGTCGTTGCCGGGATCATCCCGGTTTTCGTTTGACGCTCGCGAACGCATGTCGCAAGTGTGCGACCGAGGCCATCTGCTCCTGCTCACCACCCAAATTGGCGCACGGGCAGTGTTCAACTCGCCCGTTTTCCGCAGCCAGCCCAAGCTCAACTTCCGTTTTCAATCATGCCCACTTCCTATGATGTCATCGTTGTCGGCGTTGGCGCCGTCGGTTCAGCCACGTGCCACGACCTCGCCCGGCGGGGGCTGCGCGTGCTGGGGATCGAACAGTTTTCCATCCCTCACAACATGGGCGGCTCGCACGGAAACTCCCGGCAGACCAAGATCGCGCCCTACATCGGCAGTGACTACGAGCCGATCATCCTGCGCGCTTACGAATTGTATCGCGAACTCGTGGAGGAATCAGGGCAGACGGATCTCATGGTGACCACGGGTTTTTTGGACCTCGCCCCGCATCGGAATTTTCCCGGCTACAAGAAAAACCTTGGCCACTTCGAGGACCTTAACGCGGGGCAGATCCAGGCGCGATTTCCGCAGTTCCAAATCGGGGAGCCTTACTGGGGGGCGTACGATCCGGCCGGTGCGCTGCTGCGCCCGGAGGTGATGATCACGACCTGCGTGCGGCTGGCCATGCAGCGCGGAGCGCACATTCTTGGAAACACGAAGGTGCTGGATTGGAGTGCGGACAGCGGTGGAGTCACCGTGAAAACTGACCGCGAGACCTACACCGCGGATCGCATCGTTTTTTGCGCCGGGCCGTGGACTGGCAAGCTGCTCAAGGATCTCGGCATCGCCTGCACGGTGACGCGGATGAGCTTCGCGTGGGTCTGGCCGCTGAAAAACGTCAAGGCCTACGAATTGGGAGCGATGCCCTGCTGGTGCATCGAGGACGAGGACGGGATCTACTACGGTTTCCCGATGATGACCGATGTGCCGGGCTACAAGATCGGCCTGCACTGGTACGGCCAGCCCGTGGATCCCGATTGCTTTGACCGGACGCCCAACGCGCACGACGAGGAACTGATCCGCAAAGGGCTGAGGCGCTACTTCCCCGAGGCCAACGGCCCGCTCGTCGGCCTGCGCACCTGCCTCTACGATCACACATCGGACGACGTGCCGATCATTGACAGGCATCCCGGGCACGACCGCGTGACCCTGTGCGGCCCGCTGTGCGGGGCGGGCTTCAAGTTCGTCCCAGCCTACGCGGAAATCGCCGCCGATTTTGTCGAAAAGGGCCGGACGGAATTGAAAAGCGATTTTCTGCGCATTGATCGCCTCCTCGCGAACACGAAGACGGCATGAAAAATATCAAACCGCTCGTTTTTCTTCCGCCGTTTCTCCTCTGCGCGGCGTTTGTCGTCCTCCAATTCATTGATGCGCGGAAACCGGCGGGGGAGCAGAGGTTCGTCGGCATTTTGAAGGCGGCGTTCGATTGGGTCGCGGGGAATTTCGGGTGGCTGGTCTCCCTGCTCTCGCTCGGGATGCTCGTGTTGTGCGGCATCATCTACGTGTCCCGGTTTGGCCGCACGGTTCTCGGAGGGCCCGGCGCGAAAAAACTGCTCACGAACTGGCAGATGTTCGCCGTCGTCCTGACCACGAACATCGCCGCCGGGATTTTGTTCTGGGGAGTTTTCGAGCCTGTTTTTCACTTGAGCAACCCGCCCAATGGAATTGCCGCCAATTCGCCGGAGGCGGCGCATTTCGCCATTTCCACCGCCTATCTGCATTGGACGCTGACGCCGTATGCGTTTGGCTCCGTTGTGGGGCTGATGTTTGCCTTTGCGTACTTCAACATGAAGTGCCCGTTCAGCCTTGGCGCGCCGCTCGCGCCGCTGCTTGGCCGGCAGGGAAAAGGAAAAGTTGCCGAGGTGATTGATGCGGTCTGTCTCTACTGCCTGATCGCGGGGCTGACTGCGGCTCTTGCAGGTTCCGCGCTGCTGATGGGCGGGGGGATCAACCACATTCTTGGGGTGAAGGAACCGCCCTCGGATCTGCTCATCGGCCTGATCATCGCCGCGATCATGGGGACCTCCGTGCTTGCAGCCATCAGTGGTGTGACCAAGGGCATCCGCTGGATCGCCGATGCGAACACCGTATTCCTCATTGGTTTCCTCGCGCTTGTTTTCTGCCTGGGCCCGACGCGGTTCATCCTCGATTTTGCGGTCGAGGGACTCGGGCAATTCCTCGGACAGTACCCGCAAAAGGTCTTGAACACCGGCGCGGCGCGCGGCGATTCCTGGCCGCACGGGTGGACGCAGATGTATTTCTCCGCGTTCTTCGCGTGGGCGCCGATCATGGGCGTCTTTCTCGGGCGCATCGCCTACGGCTACACGGTGCGTGCGTTCCTTTTTTTCAACGTCCTGCTGCCGTCCATTTTCACGGGCATCTGGATGGCGGTGATCTGCGGCGCGGTGACTCACATGGAAATGCACGAGCACGCGGAACTGGCGGCTGAGCTGGACGGAAATGATCCTTCCAAGGTGCTCTACGCCTTTTTGGGCCGGCTGCCGATGGGGGAAATCCTGATCCCCATCCTCTTGATCACCGCCTTCCTCTCCTTCGTCACCACAGCCGATGGAAACACCGACACGATGAGCAACATCAGCTCGAAGGGGATTTCGCCGGAGCACACGGAGTCCAGCATGTCCGTGAAGATCGCGTGGGGAACGCTGATGGCGGTTTTCTGCTGGATCATCGTCACGCAGTTCAAGCTGGATGGCATCAAGCAGCTCTCGAATCTCGGCGGCTTCCCCGCGTTGTTCCTTTGCCTGGGAATCAGCATTTGTGCGCTCAAGGTGGTCGCGAACCCCTCGCGTTACGACAAATTCGACAAGGATCACGTTCCCGACGCATCAGAAAAATCCGGCGATCAAAAACCATGAACCTTCCGTTTGAAGAAACCCGCAAGCTCGGCGAGGCCACCCGCGCAATTCATTGCGGCGAGGGCGTGGACGCGGAGACCAAAGCCATTCGCCGCCCGATCGTCATGGCCAACAGCTTCGAGCTGAATGACACCTCGGAGACGCTGCCGGAGTCGTTCGATTGGAATAATCCCAACGCCTTCAACTACCCGCGCTCCCGCCACCCGAATGCGCGCTACCTCGAAGAACGGCTCGCGGGGATGGAGGGCGGGGAGGACTGCGTGGTTTCGGCGAGCGGCGTCGCCGCCATTTCGGGCGCGTTTTTCACGCTGCTCAGCGCCGGGGATCACATCATCAGCTCGCGGATTTGTTACATCGGCATCCACGGTTTTCTGGTGGAGCATTTCTCGAAGCGATTCGGCGTGGAGCTGACGCTCGTGGACACGACCAGCCCGGCTGAAGTGCAGGCCGCGGTGCGTCCCAACACGAAGCTCATCCATGTGGAAACGCCGTCGAACCCCACGACGCTTGTCAGCGACATCGCCGCGATCGCCGCCATTGCAAAAAAGATCGGCGCGATCTTCACGGTGGACAGCACCTTTTCCGGGCTCGTGATGCAAAAGCCCCTCGCCCTCGGCGCGGATCTCGTCATGCACAGCCTGACCAAATATGTGAATGGTCACGGAGACAGTCTCGGCGGGGCAGTCATCGGCAGGAAAGATTTGATCTCGCAAATCCGCCTCGCCGCGGGCGTCCACCTCGGCGCGACCATCAGCCCTTTCACCGCCTGGCTCCTCATGCGCAGCTCGGCCACCCTGCCGTTGCGGATGAAACGGCACTGCGAAAACGCCATGGCGCTCGCGCGTTTTCTCGAAGCGCATCCGAAGGTCAAATTCGTCCGCTATCCCGGCCTCGAAAGCCACCCCCAGCACGCCATCGCCTGCAAGCAGATGGAGGGATTTGGCGGCATGATCAATTTCGCGCTCAAGGCTGGGAAGCCGGGCTATTTTCCATTCCTGGGCGCGCTCAGGATCATCACCCACGCAGTCTGTCTCGGCCACACGGAGAGTCTTGTTCAGTTCTACCCGCAGGAGGGCAACCATCCCGAACTCGGCGTGCTGAATTATCCCGAGGACATTGGCGAGGGCTTCGTGCGTTTCAGCGTCGGGCTCGAGGATGTGGCCGACCTCACTGCCGACCTCGCGCAGGCGCTTGAGTGTGTTTGACACCCGGCATCGTGGCTTTCGCATGGAGCCGCACCTCGATGCGTGCGTCGGCGAGGAGGGGATGGATGCGACCCGACCGAATATTGTTTGCCGCAGGGCGTTTGAGGAATTGGGAATCCCATAAAAAGAGGGCTGAAGTTTTGGAAAAAACTGCTTTCCAAAAACCGCCTTCTTCCTACTTTCGCTCAACGTCAGCTACAGGTTCCGAAGATCACAACCGGCTTCGGGATCATGTGCCGCGTTTTACATCTCCTATCCTCGCACCCGAACCACCACCGCGAACTCCGCAATGAAAAGAATCCACTCGGCCATCCCTCCACGCAAAACTGCTTTCATCCTCGCCGGATCCATCGCTGCGCTTCTCAGCGCAGCTTTGGTGCCGCCCCTGAACTCCGCCAATGTGACTTGGGACATCACCCCCGGCACCGAAGGCGCCGGCGATTCGCTCATCACTGGCGGCACCGGCACATGGGATGAAACGCTTGGCAACTGGACTATTGACGGCGGCTTGAACAACATCCTTTGGAGCAACGCCAGCAATGACATCGCCATCTTCGGCGGCACCGGCGGCACGATCACGCTTGGCGGCGGCATCTTCGCGGGCGGGCTGATTTTTAACAACGCCGGCTACGCCGTTACCGGGAACACGCTCACACTTGGCGGCGGGGCAACCATCACGGCGAATGCAAATGCCACGATTTCTTCAGTGATCACCGGCAGCTCGGGGCTGACCAAGGCCGGCGCGGGAACGCTGACAATATCCTCCGCAGAGACATACACCGGTGCGACGATCGTCACCGCAGGCACGCTGAGGCTCGATGGCGGCACCGCGATCCAAGGGCTCCGCGGCTCGGTATTCACCAACACGCCAGACAATGAGACCCCGATGAATCTGGATGGCTCGACGTACGCGTTCAGCAACACCCGCATCTTCACGGGCAACAAGGCGAACACGGTCCTGGCCTTGCAATCTGCGGCTGGGCAGGACGTGCTGATCAACCAGCAGATCAACAACTGGAACGGGTTTCCACAAGGCAGCTACGGCGACCATTTCGTGACGGCGTTCAGCGGCACATTCACGCCGCAGGTCAGCGGCAACCATAATTTCCACTGGGACAACGATGACCGCGGGTTGATGTACATTGATCTTGGGAACGACGGTGTTTTCGATGCCAGCGACAAGATTGGGAGTTACACTTGGAATGGGAACGGAAACGTGAACCTGACGGCTGGAACGAATTACAATGTGATCTACATGGCCCAGGAGCATGGCGGCGGAGATGCCGTGAACTGGATGTTCACCACGCCGACATTGAGTGAACGCCGCGTCAACCCCGCCGAGGTCGCGCAAGCTGGGATGTGGAGTGTCTCAACCATCGCGAACAACCTGCTGCCTGTCGCAACGCCCGTTTCAGTCGGGGCAGGTGCGACTTTGGATCTGAACAGCGTGAACCAGCGGGTCGCCTCGTTGTCGGATTATGCTGGGACCGGTGGCACTGTGGCCTTGGGCTCGGGCGGCCATCTGACTGTGGGGGATTCCACCTCCACCGAATTTTCGGGAATCATCTCGGGGAGTGGCCGCATCACGAAGGTTGGCAATGGAACGCTGACGCTCACCAACACGAGCACTTACACCGGCTCCACGACGATTTCTGAAGGTGCGCTGAGTATGGCGAATCTTGGCAGCACATCGGGATTCGTCCTGGGTGGCGCGGGCACGCAGGGGCGGCTCAATTACACCGGGGGCGCGGGCTCGTCTCCCGCGGGCATCACGCTCAATGCGGGGGGCGGGCGCTTTGACAATGCTGGCAGTGGGGCGATCACCTTGAACGGCACTGTGACTGGCACTGGCGGCGGCCTGACCATCGGCGGCGCGGCCAATACCGTGCTTGCAAAAGGCGTGGTCTTGGGCTCCGGCACCTTTACCAAGGTGGACGGCGGGACTTTGACCATCAGCGGTTCCGGCAGCGCGGGAGCGGCGACCATTTCCGGCGGCACTGTAATTGCCAGCGCGGCACCGTTCGGCTCGGCCACTGTCTCCGTGGATGTCGCCGGGACGCTGAAATTGCAGCCTTCTGTCGGCCCAGCGACCGCAGGCTTGCAGTCATGGTACGATGCCTCGACGCTTGCGCTTGCCGACGGTGCCGCGGTGACTGCGTGGTCGGATTTGTCGGGTAATAACCGGCACCTCGTGACCTTTGAAGGAACACCCAATATCAAGACGAACGTCGTCAACGGACTGTCGGCGGTGAACTTCCGGAACGAAAGCCTCCAGCAAGCCGTTGTCAGCCCCTACTTCGCCAAGGACGTCTTTGTAGTCTTCCGCTCAGACAACGGGACCAACTTCGGCCCTGATTGGGGTGCTCCGATCGGGGTGAAGGATGCGGACGACAACAACCGCATGTGGATGCTCCAAGGGGGCGAGGATCGGTTCTGGAATGACGAACTCCCGTCCAAAGTTGTGCGAAACGGCGTCAATATCTCTTCGGCGAACCAGTTTGACATGGGAGGGATCAATGCCGGCCAGTATATGCTGCTCAAAGTCACCGCCGGCCCCAATAGCGGCACGCACATTCGGGAGATGATTGTCGGGAGCCGCACGGATGCGTGGAGCAACAGCTATTTCGACACGGCTGAGATTCTGGCTTTCGACCATGAATTGTCGGCCGGCGAGGAGAATCAGGTGGGGTTCTATCTTGGGAACAAATACGGCATTAGCAGCGCATACACCGACCCCACCTCTTTGGGAGGGTTGAGTGGCAGTGGTCAGGTGGACATTAACTCCACACGAGTGACTGTGGGCTCGAACAATGCCAGCACGACTTTTTCCGGCGCGCTCATTGACAGCGCAGGCGGCGGGACCGTGACCAAGACTGGCAACGGGACGCTGACGCTCAGCGGTAACGGCACCTATGCAGGTGCAACCACGGTCAATGCCGGCCGGGTGCAGGTGAACAGCCCAGGCTCCTACGCGAGCACGTTCACGGTGAACACGGCCACCATGAGCGGCAATGGCACCGTGGGCGGCATCGTGCTGAGTTCCACGGGCACCCTGAAACCCGGCGTGGACGGCACAGTCGGAACGATGACCACCGGCACGCTCACCCTGGCTTCGGGAAGCGTCCTGGATTACGAGTTCAGCGGCGCGAACAGCGACCTCATCAACGTCACCACCTCCAATGGCCTGACGATCAACGGCGGCAGCTTCCGTCTCTACGATGCCGGTACCACGAACACCTTCTCGACCTTCGGCACCTACAAGCTGTTCCAGTACGCTGGCGCAGTCACCGGGCTGGGTAATCTCAGCCCGACATCCATCCTGAACAAGGTCTCTGGGACGCACTATGGCTTTGCGACGCTGAACGAAGCGGGCAACGACTACGTCGCTCTCACGATCAGCTCCGGCCCGGTCTGGAATGGCGGGGGCGGGGACGATAACTGGAGCAGCGCGGCAAACTGGTCCGGCGTCAGCATCCTGACCGACGACACCCTCCAGTATGATGGCAACACGCGGCTGACGAGCACCAACGATCAAGTGGCCGTCACGCAGTTTCGCAGCATCGTTTTCCGGCCCACGGCAGGCGATTTGGGGACCGGTTTCACCATCGGTGGCAACGGCGTGTCGCTGATCGGTGATTTTGAGAATAATCTCATCCGCAACGATTCCGCCGTGGCGCAGACGATCAATCTGCCGCTCACCGTGGGCGCGGCGGGGAAATTTGTGAACGCCGCCAATGGCCAGGGTAACACGGTGCTTGGCGGGAGCGTGAACAACAACGGCCACACCCTTCTCGTCACCGGGGCGGGCCGGACGACAATCAGCGCCACGGGCACGATCACGGGCAGCGGTGGCCTTACCAAGAGTGGCAACGGCACGATGAGCATCGAGGGCGCCACGACCTTCACCGGCGACACGCGGATCGCCGCCGGCACGCTAAACGTCGGTCACCAGAACGCCCTGGCCAACACCACCGTGGACATGAACAGCGCGGATGCCGGCGCGCTCACTTTTAGCGTGGCGACTGCAAGCTTGGGCGCGCTGACCGGCAAGCGAAACATCAATCTTGGTCCGGCCACCGTCTCGATCGGCGCGAAGAATCTTGCCACCACCTACGAAGGGGTTTTGTCAGGGGGCACCGGCCTGACCAAAGTGGGCAGCGCGGTGTTCACCCTGGGTGGCGCCAACACCTACACCGGGCCCACCAATATCGAGGCGGGCACCTTGCGGATGGCCCCGAGTGTGATCACCGACGGACTCGCCGCATGGTTCGACGCGTCGGCGCTGACCGGATTCACAAACGGGCAGGCTGTCCCGACGTGGACTGACATTTCCGGCAACAATCGCAACGCCACACAGGCCAACGCCGCTGCCCAACCGACCTACCGGACGAACGTTCTCAGCGGCCTGCCCACGGTGCGTTTTGACATCAGTGACGATGGGTTGCTGGTCAACAGCCTCAACATCACTTCGGGCGGCTACACATTCTTTGCGGTGTTTAATCAGAACTCCGGAGACGGCGGAGGGCATCGTTCGATTCAGGGCAGCCGGAACTGGCTCATCGGGCCATACGGCAACCAGATCGCGTTCCATCCCGACGACGGCTGGAATTCCCAAGGCGGAGGCGCGCAAAACCGGACGGTGGGGCAGTTCTACGTCACCGAAGCAGTCAGGTTCACTGCGGGGAACGCCAATTTCTTCGTGGACGGTGTCAACAAGACGACGAATGCCGGGGCCGACCAATATCCGGATCAAGTATTCCTGGGGAAAGGGCCCAACGAGTCGGCTGACAGCGATATCGCCGAGGTTCTCATCTACAACCGCGAATTGAACACCGAGGAGCGAAACGCCGTGGGGGCTTACTTGGGGGCCAAGTACAGCCTTTCCACCGCCTACAGTGGCGGGGGTGCCGGCAATCGCATCCCGGACACCTCTGCGGTGAATATCGCCCTGAATGCGACGCTCGACCTCGCCAGTGGCAGCGAGACCGTCGGACCGTTGGCCGGTGCGGGTAATGTGCTCATGGGAACGTCGGCGACTTCGAGATTCACCGTCACCAGCACAGCGGGCAACGACACCACATTCTCCGGCGTGATCTCCGGGGCGGGCGGGTTCACAAAGACCGGCCCTGCTGCACTGACCCTGAGCGGCGCGAACACCTTCACCGGCGTTACGCGGGTCGGAGATGGCACATTGAAAATCGGCACACCGCTGGCGCTGCAATTTAGCACGCTCGACATGAACGCGGCTGACACAGGGACGTTCGACATGAACGGCAACAACGTCACCTTGGGCGGGTTGATGGGGACCCGTGGCATCACTTTGACGACGGCAGCCAAAACCCTCTCCATTGGCAATAACAACCTGACGACATCCTACTCGGGCGCATTAACGGGCACCCTCCTCATCAACAAGATCGGCACCGGGACTACCGCCATTGTCGGCGACAACACCTATAGCGGCAGAACGACGATCACCTCCGGTGTCTTGAATGTCGGTAACGGCAGCAGTCTGTCTCCCAACAGCCTCCTCGTCTTCAGCGGTACCAGCCCCGTGCTGGAGCAAAGCGGAACCTTCACCCGTGCTATTACTACTGCGTTTGAGCCCGGGAAAGTCCGCTGGCTGACCAGCGGTGGCTTTGCGGCTTCCGGGGGTCCGCTGGCCTTAAGAATCGGAGGCACTACGAATACCGTTCTATGGGCCTCGAGTTTGAACACGTTCAGCTTGATCCTGAACTCGCCCACGGCCGACAACGTGGTTGATTTCCAGAACGGCCTCGATCTCGGCACCGCCGCACGCACGATCAATGTGCTGGATAACACCGCTTCGACCGCCGACTGGGCGCAGATCAGCGGAACGATCAACGCCACTACGGGTAGCCTGATCAAGACAGGGGCAGGCAAGCTGGTGCTTGCCGGGAACAACACGTTTACCGCCGGTATCACCGTGAACGCTGGCACCGTGCAGTTGGCGCATCCCGGCGCTCTGAACTCCACCACGCCAAACGCCCTGACATTCGGCGCCAGCAGCACGGGTATCGTGCAACTCAATGGTAATTCAGTGACGGTCAGCGGGCTGAGTACCGCCGTCACCACCTCGGCCGTGGAGAACGCGAGTGCCACTGGAGCCACATTGACCGTCAACAAGACCTCACTATCGCAGACCTTTGCGGGTGTCCTGCAGAATGGAACCGGGGGCGGTGCCCTTGGCCTTACGAAGGCAGGGGCCGGAACATTGATCCTTACCGGATCGAACACCTTCACCGGTCCGACATTGGTCACCGGCGGTATTCTCCAAGGCAACTCAGCCAGCCTCCCCTCGGATATCGGCGTATCTTCCGGGGCCAGTGTGACGTTCGACCAGACGACGGATGGGACGTTTAAGAAAGTCATCAGCGGCGCGGGTGGGATAACCAAGGCCGGGACGGCAGTGCTCACCCTTGCGGCGAACAACAGCTACACCGGCACCACCAGTATCGCGGCGGGCACCTTGAAGCTCGGCAAGAGCGGACTTTCTGTGACCGACGGACTTCAAGCGTGGTATGATGCCTCGACGCTGGCATTCAGCAACGGCCAGACAGTCACCTCGTGGGCGGACCTTTCCGGAAACAACCACACCGCCACGCTGACCAGTGGGACGCCAGTGCTGGCTACCAACGCGCTGAACGGGCAGCCGGTTGTGCAATTCCGCGGGAATGACGATTACCTGAATGCCGCCGGAACATTGTTCGCAAAGGAAATGTATTACGTGTTCCGCAGCCCCACGCCGACGTGGAGCAATTACGGGAATGTTTTCGGAAAACAGGCAGACGACCGCAACTCCAGTTACCTGTTCGAGAACGGCCAGACCTATTTTCACAGCAACCAGTTTCCGGCGGCGGTTTCCAGGAACGGCGTTGCTCTGAGCGGTAATTTCACCATGGCTCCAATTGACCAGTACATGGTGTTAAAGGTCACGGTGAACGACGGCAACACCGGTGCGACAAGCTACCGCATTGGAGGCCAGGGCACCTATATCGCCAACATGGATTTGGCGGAGATAATCGCCTACAACCGGATATTGAACGCCACCGAGCAGGACACGGTGGGTGGATATCTCGAGAGCAAGTATAACATCGACACCACCTACAGCGGAGTCAGCCTCCTTCCGCTGAACAACATCCCGGATACGTCCACCGTCTCCGTGACCGCCGGTGCCACGCTCAACGTGAATGGGAACACGGAGATCATCGGCCCGCTTTCCGGGGCGGGAAGCGTCACCCTCGGCGGTGGAAACCTCGCGATCAACAGCGTGTCCGATTCCAATTTCACAGGGGTCATCTCTGGCACCGGCGTGCTGTCCAAAACCGGGACTGGCACACAGACGCTAAGCGGGGCGAGCGCGCAGACCTACACGGGGTCAACCTCTGTGCAGCAGGGAATACTGGCCCTTGATTTCGCCAGCATGGCGACCCCGACCAACCTGATTTCTGCAAGTTCGCCGCTCATTCTGAGCGGTGGAAAATTGCGTGTCACCGGCAAGGCGAGCACGACCAGTTCGCAGACCTTCGCCAGCACCACGCTGAGTGCCGGCGACTCTGCCATCGAGAGTGCGGGAGGCGGTGCGGGAACCACCACCAATATCGTGCTCGGCGCCATCACCCGACAGATCGGTGGCACGGCGGATTTCAATCGCACCGGAACCGCGGGAAGCATCACCACGACCACACCAAACACCAATGGCATCCTCGGCGGGTGGGCGACCTACGGCGGCAACACATGGGCAACCTACAGCGGGGGGATCATCGGTCTTTCCAGCTACGCCAGCACCTTCACCGCCGGCGCCAACAATGTGGATGTGACGGGGGCAAACAGCAGTCCTGCTGGAGACAACACGGTCAATTCCCTGCGTTTCAATGGCGCCGCAGCCATCACTCTCACCATCGGTGAGGGCAACTTGCTGACGCTGAACTCCGGTGGCGTGCTTGTCTCGCCTGCCGTGGGTGCCAATGCCACCGTCATCTCCGGGGGCACCCTGCAAGCGGCGAGCGGCAAGGATCTCATCCTCATCCAGAACAATACCGCCGCTGCCTTGGCCATCAATTCCGCCATCACCGATGACGGCACCAGCGGTGTCACGAAATCCGGGCCCGGCGCATTGATCCTCGGCGGTGCCAACACGTTCGGCGGCCCGCTGCGCATCAACGGTGGAAGCGTCCGCTTCTCCGGCACTTCGAGCAGCGGCCCGGTCGTCTTCGGAGTCGGCAGTTCGGGCGTGCTGCAGCTTCTCGGCCAGACGATCACGGTGGGCGGTCTCAGCGGGGACCTGACCAGTCCCGGTTCCTCGGCGGTGGAAAACGCCATTGCTTCACCAGCGGGCACGCTCATCATAGACAACGCGGCGGACTATGCCTACGCCGGCATCCTGCGCGATGGCGCCGGCAGCGCCGCGACGAATCTTGTGAAGACCGGCATCGGCACACAGATCCTTGCCGGCAATAACACCTTCACCGGAACGGTGGCGATCAATGGCGGCGTCCTGCAAATGGGCAGCGCAGGCGCCCTGAACTCCGGCTCGCCGCGCCCCGTGACGCTGGACAATGACGGCACGCTGCGGATGGCGGGCAACTCGCTTACGCTGCCTGGCCTTGTGGGAACGCCTTCCACGGCCATCGAGAACATGAGCGCCACGTCTGCCATTCTGACGGTCAACAAGGTCTCCGGCACGGACACCTTCGAAGGCATCCTTCGTGACGGAACAGGCACGGGAAAATTGGGCATAACAAAGACCGGAGCAGGCACGCTTGTGCTGACGGGTCCCAGCACGTTCACCGGCCAGATCACTGTGAGCGGTGGCAAACTGCAAGGCAGCGTGGCCTCCCTCCCGTCAGCAATCGCGCTCAGCAACTCTGCCAACATCACCTTTGACGAAGGCACCGATGCGATCCTCTCCAAGTCCGTCAGCGGGACGGGCAGCTTCACCAAGGAGGGTGCAGGCGTCCTGACAGTCGCCCACCCATTGGCATACACCGGCGCTACTTTGATCAGCAATGGAACGCTGAGGCTCCAGGGGGAGGCTCAGCTTGGGCTGACCGCCAACCTGACCTTGAGGCTTGACGCGACCAAGATTGAAACCTTGGCCCAGAACAGCGACGGATCCAGCCCTGTGACGGCGGATGGACAGCCGGTGGGCTTCTGGAACGACCTTTCGGTGGCCTCCAACCACGACGCCAATGTGACCAATGCGGGCTGGCGGCCGGTCTATACGGCCAATGCCCTCAACGGCAAGCCCGCACTGACTTTCACCTCTGGCAGCCACCACGAGCTATGGGTGAACTACAATGTTCCCAACGCGAGCCAGTTCACCATCGCGTTCGCCTACCGGCAGACGAGCCTCGCCGGCGGCAACCACGCCCTGTTCGGCAACGACAACGGCGGGTGGGATCGGTTCCAAGGCCTCGCAGGCAACGCAGGCGGTGGCGGCTACGGCATCGCGAACAATGGCTGGCAGAATTACGGGCAGCAGTCTTACATGGACAACACCGATCTGCACCGTTACGTGTTTGTTTCCAACCCGGGCGTGGCCAACGGTTCCCAGATCTGGATTGACGGTGTGATGCGGGCTCAGTTCACCGAGGGTCACGACGGAAGTCAGCAGGCACAAATTGCTCTCGCGAACATTGGTGTGAGCGACGGCTGGAACGGCAACGTGCAGATCGGCGAGGTCGTGGCTTACAGCTCCGCACTGAATGGCGCTGACGTGGGTCTCCTCGACACCTATCTCAACCAAAAGTGGGTCACCGGCCAGGGTGGCATCAACCCCTTGCCCAGCACCACATCGGTCACGATGGCGGAAAACACGGTCTTTGACGTGAATAACAGCATCCAGCAGATTGCCACATTGACCGGCCCGGCCAGCAGCAGTGTGACATTGGGATCGGGAGTGCTGACGATCGGCGACGCAAGTTCGACCACGTTTCCCGGGGCCATCTCCGGGACCGATGGATCGCTGGTGAAGGCGGGTTCGGGAACATTGACGCTAACCGGAACGAATACCTACACCGGGGAGACCGTGGTGGGCACTGGCACGCTGAAATTTGGGCGCATGGAGTCACTTTATGGCAACATCCAGGGCGATTGGATCCCGGCGAACATCACGGTTTCAAGCGGCGCAACCCTTGCAGTGAATGTGGGGGGGGATGGCGAATTTGGCGACACAGAGATCGCCGCTCTTCTGGATCCCTCACACTTGGGCGCGAGCACAGCCACCACCGGCCTTCTGTCGGGAGCAATCATCGGGTTCGATACCAGTAATTCCGGCGGTTCATTCACTTATACTGGCACGATTGACAACCCCAACGGCGCTCAGAATACGCTTGGCATAATCAAACTGGGCACTGGCGAACTGATCCTCGCCGGCCCCAATTCCTACACTGGCGTGACACAGGTCAAAGAGGGGACTTTGACAATCAATGTGGCGGGTTCGATTGATCTGACTTCGGCAATCAACGTGGATGCTGGCGCCACATTGGATGTGTCCGCGCGCAATTCCGAGCCGTTCACGATCGCCGGCGGCACGGTTCTGACAAGCAACGGGACGGTGCGCGGAAATGTGTTCGCGGCCGCCGGAACGACGCTCACAGGGACTGGCAGTTTTCAACAGGGTGGCATCGGCCCGTTCAGCGTATCCGTCGCCGGGATCATCCAGCCTGGGGACGGGAGCGGAACACTGACGATCGGTTCCGGCGCGAATCCGGTGGCGCTCGATCTTCGCGACAACTCATCCTATTATTACAGCAATGCCGGCAGCGGCGGCCTTCTCCAGATCAATGGCGACCTGGCAGTCGGCACGAATGTCCAGGTGGTGCCGGTGAATTTTGGCAGCACCAGCGGCAGCTACACGGTCATGACGTGGACCGGAGCGGATCCCGTGAACAACCCGGTCGCGGGTGCGGCACCTAGCAAGGCTGGTGCGGTTCGCTGGATCAACGGTGCCAGCGGAAGCTGGGATACGGGCGCGAACTGGGATGTTGGGAACCAAGTCACCGGCGGCTTGATCACCAAGGTTGGGAAGAGTTTCGTGCTCAGCGACCTCACGGTGAGTTTTGGAACTCCCGGATCCGCGTCCGACGCGATTCTTTCCCGTGTCGGCGGCCTGGCAGTGAATGGGCCCGCAGCACCCACGGCCATTAACTCCCTGGCGTTGGGAAATGGAACCGCTGCCACGAGCCTGACGCTCCAATCGAGCGGCCCATTGACCGTGGCCACCGCTACAACCCTGGCCAACAACTCCACTTTGATCGGCCCCGGCACACTGCGCGTCCCGAACATCACCGCACCGAGCGGTACTGTCAGGTTTGACGGGGCCGCCCTGCAGGCTAGCGCCGCCAGCGCGGACTTTATCACCGGCGGCGCAACCCTTGGCCTTATGGGTGGTGGCGTTACGATCAATACGAATGGTCACGAGGTCACGCTGAAGAAGGCATTCTCGCACGACGCAGCCCTTGGGGTGAGCTTGGATGGCGGCTTCACCAAGACCGGTTCCGGAACGCTCGTCCTATCGAATCCCCACACTTACACCGGCTCCACGTCCATTACCGAAGGCACACTCAAGTTGCTCGGCGTCGCTGGTCTGACTCACAGGTGGTCTTTCAATGATGGCACAGCGAATGACTCGATCGGCACGGCGAACGGCACCCTGTTTGGCAGCCCGCAGATCACCGGCGGGCAACTGGTGCTCAACACCGGCCAGCAGAACAAGTATATGACCGCGCCTTTGACCGGCGAGACGATCGGCGTCCGCACGATCATGGCCTGGGCCACGATCGGCAACCTCGCCCAAGGGGGCGGATCGGCCATCATGGGCTTGGACATGACGGGTGCCGACAATTTCGACTCGATTGTCTTCCAGGAACGCACGACGGGCCAGTGGATGAATGGAAGCTCCTTTTTTGGCCGCACGCCTGTCAACAACGGTGGGCCGCTTGAAACCAGCACCGGCGAGGTGATGATCGCCATCACTTATGACACGGATAACAGCATCAAGATCTACCGCAACGGAGTCCGCTACGACACCAACGCCAGCTTGGGGACGCTCATCACGCGGGTAAATCCGATCGCCGTCATCGGCCGCCGCGAGGACAATACGAACCCGTCCTTCGAGGGGTCGGTCAACGAAGCCCGCATCTACAACACCCCGCTCTCGGCGGCGGAAATTGCGAACTTGTTTACAGCGGGCCCAGATGCCGCCGGTGCCAATATCCTACCCTCCGTTTCCGTCCTCACCATGTCCTCCAATACGACCCTCGATGTCTCGGACGGCAGCCAGCAACTTGCCTCGCTCCGCGATGCAGTGCCCGGCACTACGACCGGACATCAAGTGCTGTTGGGCACAGGAACGCTGACAGTGGGCGACGCCACGTCCGGCACATTCTCGGGTGCGATTTCCGGGAACGGTGGAAAATTGGTAAAAGTGGGCAACGGAACCCTGACGCTGAGTGGGGCGAATTCATACACTGGCAAAACCACGGTGAACGCGGGCACGCTTCAGATCGGAAAGTTGGTGTCACTTTATGACAATGCGGAGGCGAGTTGGATCCCGGCGAACATCACGGTCGCGAGTGGTGCAACACTGGCGATGAACGTGGGTGGAGCGGGCGAATTTGGTGAAACGGAAATCGGGACCCTGCTGGACAACTCGCATCTGGGCGGAAGCACTGCCACCACCGGCCTCACGAGCGGCGCGGCCATCGGGCTTGATACGACCAATGCCGGCGGCTCATTCACTTACAATGGGACGATCAGCAACCCCAACGGAGGCGCGAACACACTCGGTCTGACCAAGCTGGGCGCAGGCGAACTGCTCCTCACCGGGGTGAACACCTACACCGGGGTCACAAGGGTGAAAGACGGGACTCTGACACTCAGCGACACGGGCGCGATTGGTTTGAGTTCGGCGTTCAATGTGGACGTCAATGCCGCGCTCGATGTTTCCTCGCAGAATGCCGATCCATTCACAGTGCCTTCCGGCGCAGTCCTGACGGCCAACGGTACGGTGCGCGGCAACGTGTTTGCGGAAGTCGGCGCGACGCTCACCGGCACTGGTGGTTTTCAGCAGGGCGGCACCGGGCCGTACAGCGTGTCCGTGGGCGGCACAATCCAGCCCGGCGATGGCACTGGAACCCTGACCGTGGGCACCGGCGCGAATCCCGTGACTCTCGATCTCCGGGACAACTCTTTCTATTCGTACAGCAATGCGGCCGCTGGCGGTCTGCTCCAGGTGAATGGCGATCTGATTGTCGGGACCAATGTCGTCTTGAATCCAATCAATTTTGGCAGTCTGGCTGGCAGCTATACCATCTTGTCATGGACGGGGGCGGACCCGGTGAATACGCCGATCATGGGCACGGCGAATCCCGGGAGCGGGACGGGCCATTGGATAGATGGTGCCAGCGGAAACTGGGATACCGGGGCGAACTGGGACGTTGGGAATGTTGTCTCCGGTGGATTGATCACCAAAGTTGGGAAGAGTTTTGTGCTTAGCGACATCTCCGAAGCTGCCGGAACCCCCGGGCCCCTGACTGATGTCATCATCTCCCGTACCGGAGGCGTGGCGGTTACGGGGTCGTCGGTAAGCAAGAGCGTGAAATCCCTGGTGCTCGGTGACGGGGCCGATGCAGCCAGTCTGGCTCTTCAGTCTGGTACTCATCTCAGCGTGGCGACCACGGCGACCCTGAACAACAACGCCACGCTCATCGGGCCCGGATCTGTCTCCGCCACGACCTTCATTACCAGTGGGACGGTCAGGTTCGACGGAGTGACCTTGAAGGCGGAGGCCGACAGTTCCAACTTCGCCAGCGGCGGTTCGCTGCTGGTCCAAGCCGGCGGCATCGGGATCAATACCAACGGCCATGCACTCGCACTCAAACGGGACCTGGCCCACGACCCCGCCCTTGGAGTCGCTTTGGACGGGGGCTTGACCAAGTCCGGCAGTGGAACCCTGACCATTGCAGAGGCGCAAACCTACAACGGCGTGACCAGCATCACGGGGGGCACGCTGAAGCTCGCGCCTCCATCCTTGTTTCCGACGACCGGCCTCCTTGGAAAGTGGACGTTTGACGACAGCACGGCCAACGATGGCTCCGGAAACAGCTACCATGGAACAGCGGTTGGAAATCCCACGTTCTCAGCCGCCGATACACGTGCAGGAGTCGGGAGCGCACTGGTTCTGGATGGCGCCAGCGCGATCAAGGTGGACACGGGCGGAAGTCAGAGCGTCTTCGATGGCGGCACTTCGATGACCGTCTCGGCCTGGGTCAAGGGCTGGCCCGGCACTTGGAACCCGTTTGTGGGCAAGAATGGGGAACCCAACGGCTGGCAGATGCGGAGGAACGGCGGCAGCAACAACCTGGATTGGACGGCCCGCGGGCTGAACAGCAACGGCGGGTCCGACTTCCCGAGCAATACCACCATCGTCTCCAACGGCCAATGGCACATGGTGACGATGACCTACGACGGGACTGCGAGGAAAATCTACGTGGACGGGGTGCTTGATGCCACGAGGAACAATACGGAGACGATCGCAGCCAGCCCGCAAATGATGATGTTCGGGGCGCGCGACAATGGCGGCGGCAACATCGCAAGTTTCTTCAATGGCAAGCTGGACGACATCTACTTCTACAACCGCGCCCTTACCGCGGATGAGATCGCGCTTGCCTATACTGATCCTGGCAATGGCGGGGAAGAGGGGTTCCTGCCATCCAGCACGGTGATCAGCATGGCCGCCGGCACCATCTTTGATATCAATGACAACAAGCAGCATCTCGCCGTCCTGCGCGATGCTGTTCCTGGCACCACGACCGGGCATCAGGTGCTCTTGGGCAAAGGCAGGCTGACGGTGGGTGATGCCAGCTCCAACATATTCTCCGGTGCAATTTCCGGGAACGGCGGAACATTGGTCAAAGTGGGTTCCGGCGCGCTGACGCTGAACGGCACGAACACTTACACCGGGACGACGACGGTGAACGAAGGCACGTTCCAATTGGGAGGCCCGGCGTCCCTTTATGGAGGCAACGATGCAAGCTGGACGCCGGCGAAT
>CAMAUY010000082.1 GCA_945861565.1 Akkermansia muciniphila | reverse complement strand
AGGCCGCTGAGGTTGCGACCTTGCGCACGGATAAGTTCAGTTTTGATCACCGGAGCATCCTTTCGGAAAATCCGATGTAAGTCCCGCAAAATCGCTCCACCGACCTCTGATTACCTCGCTAACCTAAGCCCAAATCTGAGTGGCATTGGGCCGGAGCCGGCAATCCCCAAAGGTCGCGAAACGGTTGCGGTGCGTAGCGATCCGGAAGATTCAAACCCTTGGAGTTGCCCTTCGACATGTAGAGCTTGCCGTCAGGTGCCCAATTGAGTCCGTGCAGGCCGTGCTCGATATTGCCGAGGTCCGTGTAGACCAAGACGTATTCATCGGCATCGTCGTCGCCATCCACGTCGCGGACGATCGTGAGGTCGGGTGAGTTGGCGACCCACAGGTCGCGTCCTCGCCAAGCCAATCCCTGAATGGCATTGAAGCCGGTGGCGAAAACCTTCGTGCGATCCGCGACGCCGTCGCCATCCGTATCGAGGACGAGTACGACACTGTCGCCCGGGGTCTCGGGTTTGGGATTTCGGTACTGCGGTCCCATGCCGACGGAGAGGCGGCCTTGAGAATCGAAGGCCATCGAGCACGGATTGCGCACGAGTGGTTCGCGGGCGTAGAGGGTGACTTCGAAGCCGGGTGGAACGTCGGGCCGATCGACAAGACCTGGGGTGCTGTCGCTCTGGGCGCGGGCGTTACGGGTGCCGGGTACGAGGAGCACCAGGGCAAGCCAAAGCGGGCGGAGACTTTCGAGCGATCGCATTCGTGGGGTGTACATGGGGACAGTGCGGGCTAGGGGACAGTGAGAAAGGGAGCATGGGAGGGGGCGTCACGTTTCATCGAGGGACTTCTGGGTGGTATCAGGAGCCCAAAAGACGGCGATCATTCCGAGGGTATAGACGAGTCCGCAGACCGAGCCGACCTTCGCATAGTCCCCCTCAAATACCACAACGAGCCCGGCCGCAGCAAAGACCATCGCGGCCGTGACGAAGCGCCCGCTGTTGTAGCTCAGTCCGCTGCCCGAAGCGCGAATGCGGGTGGGAAACAATTCAGGCAGGTACAACGGCAACCAACCGAAGAAAAGTGTCGCGATGAAACCCTGGACGAAGACGATGGGCAGAAAACTCGAACGCAGCGGTGCGGTGAAATTGAACATCACCAGCGTCATCGCGGCGGCACCGAAGCTGATGAGAAAATAAGTAAGTCGGCGTCCCAGCAGTCCGGCGATCTGGGCGCCGAAGAAACTCCCGAGAGTCGAGCCCAAGGCCCACCAACCCTGCGTCAATGCCTTATACCCAGGTTGCGATGCGCCCCCGAGTTTATCGGCCCAGGGGATCATCCACTTGCTCGCGGACCACGCCCCGACGAGCGGAATGCTGCCGAGCGCAATCCCGATCAACGTGAGGCGGAGTAGGGGCGGCCGGAAGAGTTCCGCGAGCGCTGCGGGCGTTTTGGCCTGCCCCTGGGACCGGGTCGCAAGCCAGCGGGGCGATTCGGGCAAGGCCACCAGCACCAGCAAGCCCAGCATCGCCGGCACGGCGCTCCAACCGAACAGCCAGCGCCACGAATCCGGGGTGATTGGGTAGTATCGCGCCACCTGCGAGAGGGTGAGAACGCCGGCATTCATGCCGGCCCCCATAATGCCGGAGACGAGCGGACGGGATGTATTGGGCCAGCATTCCGCCACGAGGGCGACACCATTGGGCCACATACCACCCACGCCGAGACCCGACAAAAACCGCAGCAGGAGCATTTGTTCGAGGTTCGTCACGAAGGCGCCCATTCCCGCAAAGAAAGAATAGAGGAGAATGCTCAGACCCATGGCACGCACGCGACCCACTCGATCACCCAGGTTGCCGAGCCAGATGCCTCCAACGGCCGCACCGAACATCAGCCCGGCCGTGAGGCGAGCGAACCAGATGCCTCCCAGGGCGTCGGTGTAATTTGCGCCCAGCATGCTCTTCGTGACGGACAACGACGCGATCGGCATCAGGCCCAATTCCCAGCCATCGAAGAGCAGGCCGGCGAACGAGGCAAGGAGGACGCCGAAACGAGCGCCCGGCCCGAGGGTGGACGTTGCATTCATGGTGTAGCCTGCGGCGGGGAGCCGCGTTCGATGGCGCGCTCGAAGAGGTGGGCACCAACCCGTGGGGTGTGATCCTGAGTTTCCCTGTCGGCCTCCACCCGCACTTCATGCACTTGTGCGTGACCGCTCGCGTCCGACGTGAACACGACGAGGCGACCGTCCGGGGAGAAATTGGGATGCGGATGAGTGTGTTGCGGCGCGTAGACGTCCTTCACGCCGTCGTCGTAGGGACAATGACCGAGGTTCCAGTGATCTCCGGCGTTGCTGGCGCCCGGAAAACAGAGGGTGCGCGGAGTGCCGACCCGATCGCGTGGGTTGAATAATTGAAGACCTCGGTCTGGATTCTTGGTGTCTGCCACCATTTGTGTACCGGTGCGATTCAACATCGGGTGCCAAGCGTTGAAGGAGCAAACCGGCCGGACATGGCCGGTGTCGATATCGATTCCCATTACTCCGTGAGGCCAGTTGACGGTCAGGATCTCGCGGGTGCCGGGCAGCCAGCACTCGTGCACGATCCATTCCTTCTTCGCGACGTCGCGCCGATAGATCCGTCGGTTTTCAGATCCGTCGCGGCGAATGACCCAGATGCGGTCATGATACGGGCCGCCGTAGCGCAGCCACGATGGATCGTCCGGATGGAACTGCGGATGGCATACGGTGTCGCGTTCGAGGATGATGGTGTCGGCACCGGTCTGAGTGTCGATAACGTGGAAGCGAGAGACGGCACCCTGTTTCACCGGGAACGCCCACCATCGGTCATCGCGACTCAGAGTGGTGGTGCCCATGGCACCGGCGACCATGCCCGCTTCACGAATGGATGCGGTGTCAAATCCGGCCAGTTGTTCTTCGCGCTGGGTTTCGATGTCGACACGCCAGGCTCCATTGCCGGCGGTAAAGTACACGAAGCGTCCGTCGTGCGAGGGATGGATCGACCAATCGTTAAGGTCGGCGCGATCGGTCAACTGCACGAGGTGTCCGTTGGCACGTTCTTCCACAAAGATCTGTGGCGCACCCGTGCGCGCGGAAGTGAACACCAGCCAGCGCATGGCGTCATCGTAAGCCGGCAGGTAATAGAATGGATGATGGTGAATCGATGGGTGGCGGGTGACGTGTCGCACCCACGCTCCCGTTCGCGGATCACGCCGTTCGATCGCTTCGGATGGATAAATGCTCCCTTTGGCCATGGTGCAAAAGAATTCGCAGCGGGTCAGGGAGTCGAACCCTGGACGCGGCGGTTGAGATGCAGCAGTCGACGCGCGTTGCCGCTCAGCACGGCGTGGCGCTGGACGGGCGTAAGGTTGAGAGCGTCTAACGCCTGCAGCGTCGCTCGGATGTAACCGGGGCCCTGCTCCGGGTCGAACGGCATGTCAGTCGCGAAGAGCATCCGATCCCATCCGAAAAATGCGGCACCGCACTCGATGGCAGCGGACGATCCGAATGTGGCAGTGTCGGCGTGAAAGCGTTTGAACGCAGCCAGTGGCGGCTCGCGCAACGACGTCTGGATCGCCTGGCTGTGCTCGGGCGGGGTCCGGGTGCCGAGAAGTTCCAATCCGGAGCCAAGGCGTCCTGCCATCATCGGCACCGTGCCGCCGGCATGGTGGGTAATGACGACGAGCGTGGGATGCCGGTCGAAGACCCCGGAAAATACCAATCGGCCCATGGCCACGCTGGTTTCGTGCGGCCAGCCGAGAGCCCACCACAAGTCAAATTTTGAGACGGACTCGGTGGCGTAATCGGCGGTTGTCATGGGCCGCGTGGGATGCAGCCACACCGGGCGATTCAAGGTGGCCATCAACTCAAAGACGGCGAGAAACTCCGGGCGATCCAACGGTTGTCCCTGGACGCTCGTGAGGATCTGGACTCCGGCGGCACCGAGCTCCCGCACGGCGCGCTCGGCTTCGCGCAGCGCGAAATCCGGGTTGTTGAGGGGCAAGGTTCCGACGAACGAAGGGAACCGTTGCGGGTGTGCCGCGACCATGGCGGCCATTGCGTCGTTGGCGATGCGTGCCAGATCCGGGGACTGTTCCGGGCTGGCGATCTGTTCCGGGGTTGGCGAAGCGAGGCTGGGCACCTGCGCGTAGCCTGGAAACCCATCCATGACGCGAAACCGCGCTTCGAGGTCCGTCATCACGCGATTGGCCTGTGCCCGCTGAAACATAAACGACGGGCGGGTCAGCGAACGATTGACGGCTGCGCAATAGGCCGGCGGAAGGCAGTGGCAGAAAATGTCGAGAGATTCGAACACAGTTCAACGCGTGCACTTGAAACCGATGGCCTCGAGTCGCTCACGAAGACCCTGAACCTGATCTTTCGACAACGGGCGGACTGGGCGACGGAAATGCGGCGTCGAGAATTTGCCGAGCAGCCAGCGGGCGACCTTCATGCGTTGATGGGCGCCACAGCCGGGTTCGCCGAAGTTATAGATGATGCGGGCCAGCGGGGCGACCGTTTGCTGAGCCTTCTTGGCCCCGGCGAGGTCACCGTCCAGGGCCGCGTGCACAATGTTGATCATTAACTCCGGCGCAAAGCCGGCGAAGCCAATCAGAGCCCCGTCGGCAGCCTCGAGCAGCGTGGGGAGCAGGAACTCGTCATGGCAGGTAATGATGGTAACGTGGGGGGCAGCCTCCTTCAGTTTTTCGTAATCGTACAGCCATCGAGCCATGTCGCGTGTGCCCATCTTGATGCACACGACCTGGGGCAACTTCACGATCTCGAGCATCTCAGCGAGCGTGTAGCCAGCCTTGGTCCACGCGGGATACTGATGGACCACGATGGGGATGTCGGCCCCCTCGGCGACATCCTGCAAGAAACCCACCGCCGTCTGCGCACTCCGTCCGAAGCGCAACCAATGGTGCGGCGGCATGAGCAGAATGGCGTCCGCTCCGGCTTCCTTGGCCGCGAGCGCGTGCTCGATCGCCTCCAGGCTGCCTTCCGCTGAAACACCGGTGATTGTCTTCACCCGGCGCCCGGTGCGGGCGTTGGTCTCACGAACGGACTCCGCCAGGATTCGGGTTACCCGCGCGCGTTCGCAGGGGCGGAGCGACATGATTTCGCCGGTGTGTCCATTGCAGGTCAGGCCCTTGACACCAGGCACCGCAGCAAGTTCTGTGAAATAAGCGCGCAGACCCGGTTCATCGAGCGATTCATCCTCGTTAAACGCGCAAAGTGTCGCCGGGAAAACCCCGGCCCAGGGAGGATCGTTCCAGTGGGGATTGTTTTGGTTCATGGGAGACAGATTTCGTCGGATTTCAGATCGGAAATGAATCCGTGGGCGGGCGCGTGAGTGATCATCAGATCGATTCCTGCCGCCTCGGCGGCGGCCTGGGGCGTGACGCCACAGGCCCAGAAGCAGGGCACGTACTCGGACGGAATCGTGCCCACCGGCAGCCCGTGGAGCGGATGCGCCAGATCCGCTCCGATGGCCGCGGGATCCCCGATGTGAAGCGGTGCCCCGTGGTTCCACGGGAACCGCGCCGTGACCTGGGTGGCCACGATCGCCTGCGCAGGAGTGAGCCACCGCATGGTTACGATCAGCGGCCCGCGGAAGGGACCCGCCGGCACAGTGGGAAGGGTCGTGCGAAGGACCCATCGATGCTGGTGCGTTGGGACGCCGGCTCGTTCGAGGGCTTGGTCAAAGGAAATGCCCGACCCGATGAGGAAGGACACCAACCCGGGTTCCCAAAGATGCGTGATGCGGGTTTCATCCCCCATCCGGCGGCCTTGCCGATAAACGGCGTACTTCGGCAAATCGGAGCGCAGATCGGCACCCGCTGCGAGGCGGCGCGGCTCCGGATCACCCGGGTCCGTGATCTCAAGAACGGGACACGCGCGCGGGTTGCGCTGACAATAGACGAGGAAGTCATAGGCCAGCGGTTGGCGCACGATAACCAGATTGCACTGCACAAAGCCCGGCGCGAGGCCATGGGTCGGCCCAATGTGCCGGCCTTCGCGAATCGCAAGGCGCGCTTGCAGCGCAGGCGATGAAGTCATGTGATGACAACAGCGTCCCACGGAATTGAATGCCTGACGAGCCGCAAGTTGGCGCTGCCATCCACGCGGGTGTGGAAAAAAATCTGGAAAGATCCGGTTTACAGCCATTTTTTTGATGAGTTTTGACCAGGCCCTCAACCTGGATATTCCAGTAATCCAGTGAACCGGAGTTTGGAACCACGGATGAACGCCGATAAACGCTGATTCCAGGCGCTCACTCAGAAAGTGAGAGGCAACGGCTTCCCCGTATCAACGTCCATCCGTGTCAATCCGCGGTTCTTCCCCCCCGGCACTTTGCATTTTGCCAGCGACCCTCATTGAACGAATTCCGAAACTCCCCGTCGAAGGACTGTTGGGTGGAGCATGACGGCTAAAGGGTTGGCAGAGGGAACTTGTTTGGGTCGAGGTGCCGTCATCATTCTCCAGTTGGCCTCGACTCGCTTCTGAGCGCCTGGGTGAAGGCGTCAACGTTCCTATCACCAGAAAGGGGTCCGCCCTCCAGCGGACCCTTTTCTCTGTCTGCGAATTTCCAGCTGAGGGGAGTCGGTTATTGGAGAGCAAAAAAAGCGATCTTCCGCTGGCAACGGCCACCCTCTATTTCGTCAATTCTTGCAATAGAGCCTTGAGCTCGTCGGCGGGAAGGGCCTTGAGTCGTTCCTTCAACTGCTCCGGCGTCAGAACCGCAGGGGCGCCACCGCCCTCTGGAATTTGTTCTAATTCGGCGACGGCCCATTGTGTCTTGCGGTCAGCGACCGCCGCTCGAATGGCCTTGACCACTTCCGGCTTTACGACGGAGCCCTTGTTCCCCCACGAAGAGCGCACGTAGGTCAGGACCGCAGCGATATTTTCGTCGCTCCCCACCGCGTCACCCTGGGGTGGCATCGACTGAGCCGGGATGTTGAATGTCGTCGTCGCATTGATCTTGATGGGCCCCTGCAGGCCATGGAGGACGAGACGAACCATTCTTTCAACACCCTCCGTATTGACCCAGTCGGATCCAACCAACGGGGGCGCGATCCCATCCTTACCCAATCCATCGTCATTATGGCAGAGCCCGCAGATTGCGGTGTAGATCTGTTTGCCCTGCTTCTTGACCTTGGCATCCGGATCAAGCGATCCACCGGAACCTCCCGCGGAGCGAGGGGCTGGTATTTCGCTGAATTCATTGCCGTCAAAACGGCCGCTGAAATGACTCAGATAACTTCCACCCCAGAAGACCATTCCGACCGCCAGCAGTCCGAGTCCAAGATTGAATGAGGAAAAACCGCGCGGACCGGTACCCGGATCCCCGAGTAGTCCCGCATGCAGGGTCCCAACATCATGAGGTTCTGCAAGATGCGCGGGAGGCACGGAATAATTCCGGAGAGGTTCGCTCATTTATTTTCCTCCACGACCTTCAACGGGGCTTCGGGCAAGGCAACCGAAAACCGCAGGCTGCGCAAGTAGGCCATCAACTGGTCCGCCTCCGCCGTCGGGACCAATTCCCAGCCGGCAGCGACCGCAAATCCTTTGGGCAATTGCAGCGCATCGAGAGCCGGTGCGCCGGTCACGGCACGCAGTGTAAACAGAAACGGGTTCGCCGCGCAGTAGGAGCCCGCCGTGATCGCGCGCGGATTATACAAATGGAGGTAGGGCGGTGGATTGGTTCCCAGGCGCTCGCCATAGTTGGCGAGATCCGGTGCCAGACGTTGGCTTCCCAACTGCAACGGCCGGTCATAGAGATAGTCGCGGGCGACGCTTCGTCGCAATCCCCATCCCCGAGCAATGTCTCCACCGCCGTCCTCCGGCCGTACTTGTTGAGTATGGCAAGCCACACACCCAAGCGACGCGTAGAGCCGGGCCCCCTGGGCCGCATCCCCCGGGCGCGCCTGCGGAAACGACTGCCCGGTCTCCTCACTCACAATGGGTGCGAGATCGCCCAGTTGCTGGTGCGGAACGAGCACCAAACCGCACCAGGCCGTGGCAAACGTGAGTAATATCCCAAAAAAAATGAGCGGGCCGCGATTCATGGGTTATCTGGCGGTCACGGATTTGCCGGATTCGTCAATGAAGAGTGCCGCGGCGGATCGGATTCCGGGCGTCCAGCACCGAACGAGAAGCCAGCCGAAATTGGTCAAGAAAGCGAGAGTTCCGGCCCCCATCAGCGCGAGCCCCAGGACGCGCCAACCGAAAACCGATCGCAACTGTTCGAAAATTTTAGCTGTCGGCACCGCCGCGTCATTCAACTCATGTCCCTGTCGGAGTCCATCCACAGCCGCCGGAATTACCACCAAGGCCAAGCCCACGATTGTGAACCAGAAGTGTACGGACACGAGCCGCGGTGCGGGCCAATCCCGCCGCATGAGTCGGGGCACAACGTGATAGGCGGCCCCCAAGAATGTGAGAGCAATAAACCCGTGAAGGTACGCGAAGCCGCGGGCCCACTCATTCAGCGACAGGTGCGTCACCGCCGCTCGAAAACGGAGCGCATTGACCGCATTGCCTAAACTGACGAGGACAAAGCACAAAACGCCCACCGCGAGAAACCGCAACACTTGATTCTGGCAGACCTGCCCTAATCGGGAACCAAGTACTGGCCAAGTATTCAACGCTACGATTGTTACCGGGATCAGCAACAGGACCGTCGCCACAATTCCAGCGCTTACGATCCACGCCGGAACAGGGCCGCCAATCAGCCGGGCCGGGCCACTCCACCCGCCAAACAAGGCAAGGGACCAAAAGGCGACGACCGCCAGATGATAATTCCGAAGTGGGCGCCCCGTAATAACCGGAATAAAATAATAGAGGGCGGCGAGCGCAAGCGGCGTAAGCCACAGATGTTGGATCCCTCCGACGAACCAGGCTGCAGTGATGGCCGGTAATACGCCCCGCCCCGGAAACGTCACCACCACAAGCTGGGCCGTTGTCAACAACCACGGAAACCAAAACATCGCCCCGAGTAAGAACCACTGCGATGCATAGTATGGACCCGAGGCGTGATGGGCCCATGTTTGGACGCCCCAGATTCCGACAAACATGTAGGCAGCGAGCAACATCCATTGGGAATACGCCGGCATCTCTAGCCCGCCGTGTCCGGTGCCTTCCCCGAGAAGAATCGCGAGGATCCCAACGGTCAGCGCAAGGTTCCAGAGCACGTTGCCCGCCGCAATCAAACCGGAGGCAACCAACGGAGTTCGGCCAAGCCTTACCAGCAGCCACAACCCGATTCCGAGTCCCATCTGGGAGGCGAATCCGTAGACCAGCGCAGTCTCAGCCGCGGGAACTAATCGTCCATAGGTCATGGCCGGACAGACAGCCCACCAGTCGGGACACAAAAGACGAATTCCGGCCTCGAACTGAAGCAAAGATCCAACCAGTAGCCAGGCGAGCCCGCTCAATAGAAAGTAGAGCACAGGCAATTGGCACGAGGCATCAAGCTCCGCCCAAGGAGGAGGGGGAAGGTGGACCGCCGGGGCATCCTTCTTCGCAATGGTTCCAGTTAGGCTCATGATTTCGGGGACCCGGGCCAGGCGCTATTCAAAGCTAATCTTCTTTTGCGAATTCTCATACCGCTCCAAGAGTTTGGCGCGGCCGGCGGCCGCATCCTTCCACTCTTCCGCGACGATCTCCATGCCACGAGCCACCGGCAAGCGGTACCAGCCTTTGTTAACGTCCTCGACCTTATAGGAAGTGATGGCTTCGAGGCCGGCCGCCCGAATTTCACCCAGGGCCTTTCTCCGGAACTCCGCACGGGCGGAGTCCACCGGGCCCACGTCGGCCTTCCGGACCAGCAGCCAAGCAAGGACCCCCACGATCAGAAAGGATCCCAACACCCCCAAGAATCCGGCGAAAAAGCTCTTCGTCTTGTCGGAACAGCAGGAAGTTATGCTCATGATCAATGATGGGCCGCGGGTTGACTATCCGCAGGAATCTCGTGATGGGTGATTGCTTCCAGAAGCCGCGGATCCTTCAACGGATAGGGAGCGGTCTTCAGATAGTTTTTCCAAAACACCACTCCCAGGAATCCCACCATGCCGAACCAGCAGAGGGGGTCGAGCAGCGTTAAATGCAGCCCGCGCGGATACAGAACCGGCATAACGTTGAAGGTCATATCAACGTAATGCATCAACCACGCCCACACCGCAATCGGCAGCATGACCGCCAAGTTGTGTTTGATGTCCTGGTTCAGGAGAATAACAAACGGCACGATGAAATGACCAAAGAGGATCAGCATGCCAACCCATTTCCAACTTCCACGCTCCCGATTGACGTACCAGAAGGTCTCCTCGGGCATTGCGGCGTTCCAAATCAGGAAGTATTGAGAAAAGTGGATATAGGCGTAGAAAACCGTGAATCCGAAGAACAAGACGGCCAGATCATGCTTCTGGCGGTAGAAAATCACCTTTTCCAAAGGTCGCCCCGGCTGGCTCAGCCACAGCGTGACAACATACATCGTGATCAGAGTGGTCCACACGCTGCCTGCGAAGTAATAAACCCCATACATCGTGCTGAAGAATTGATACTGCAAGGACTTCATCAGCGAAAAGCAAACCGCGGTCAGCGTAAAAGCGAAGACGAAGATACCCCACGCCGCCTGGACGCGCGCTTTTCGAGTCCAGATCGCCGCACCGTCCTTGTCTTGGGCAACCGACCAACTACGGAATCGGAATGCCATAAATGTCCAAAGGGAGAAGATCAGCACCAGAATCAGGGTCCAGACCGGACGATTAAACCAGGCCTTCTTGACATCAAGCGAGTGGTCCGTGGCCGGATCAATATTCATCCAGGGAAACACCGCCGGAGCGAAGATCAGCAGCGGTAACGCGAGGAGGCCCAGGACCGGTATCAGGCACGCGACCTGCTCGGTCACTCGCCGGATGGGCACCGACCAGGCTGCGTCGAACAGATGATGAATGAGGACGAGGAAAAAGCAGCCCATCACCAAGCTCAGGCAGAACATGTAAGCCGTGAGGTAGCTGTAGAGGAACTGCTGCCCTAACGTGGGAGCCGGTCCGTCGGAGTGGTCCGACGTCCCCTCGGACGCAGCCGCCGGGGCGGCTGGGCCATTTCCATGAACGGCTGGAGTGGCGCTATCATGTTCCGCAATGGCCCCAATCGAGACAGGCGTAAATGCGAGCAACCCAACGCAAGTGAGCAGCGAAAAGAACCACTTCATGATGGATGAGGAGGATTTCATGGTTGGTTCATTTAATTTTGGAAAGTTGATCTGCCGGCACGTCCGCCTTCGCGCCATAATGGCTGACTTGCAACGCGCGGACGTAGGCAACAATTGCCCACCGATCGCTCACGGGAATTTGTGCCCCGTATCCCTTCATTGTGCTCTTACCGGCTGTTATCGTGGTGAAGAGATCGCCGTCCGGCGTCCTGATCAGTCTGTCTTGGTATAGGTTGGCGACGTTACCCATCCCGAACCGGCTCGTAATCCCCTTGCCATCACCCTGTAGGCCGTGGCAAGGCTGGCAATAGATGTTGTATCGTTCCTGCCCGCGTTTGACCATGCGGGCATCGACGGCTACGGGAATGGCCTCCACGAAGTTGGTGGTACCGGCCATCTTGCCCGTGTTCTCCGGTGTATCGGCGTAATTCGAGCCGCGGGCGACCGTGCCCGCGACGGCCACGCGAGAGGAGAGCCCGTCGGCAAAGCCCGTAAACTTAGTGGTGGTCTGGGGTCGAAGCTTGGGCTGCCGATCCATGTCCGGAAAGATTTCGATCGGCGGACGGCGTGAAATGGATCCGCGGAATCCGGCGACCGCAATGACCGCGATCACCGTCAGAACCCAAATCGAGAAAAACCAGACGAGAAATTTGCGCATATCAGTCCTCCACAAGTTCCACGTTTCTTGCGGCCGTCTTCTCGAGCAGAGATCGCGCCTGGGAAAATTTTGGATCGGCCGCCTCGATGCAGATAAAGAACGCGTCGTCGGTGGCCTTCTTAAAGCGTTCGTTTCGGAAGAGCGGGTTATAAAACCGAGGCAAGCCGCACAAAACTGCCAGCCCGAAGAGCGTACCGAAAGCGCTCAGGAGAATCGTCATTTCATACGAGACCGGAAATGCATACAACGGTGTAAACAAGGGCTTGCCGCCCACCACCAGCGGGTAGTTGTACATGTTCATCCACCAGATCATGATCATGCCGGAGAAGAAGCCGATAAATCCACCGGTGAAGGTGAACCAGCCGACCGGTGATTTCTTAACGCCCATGGCCTGATCCATTCCGTGGATCGGGAACGGCGAATACACGTCCCACTTTGAAAAACCCGCATCGCGGCATTGAATGGCAGCCGCCATTACATCCGCCGGAGTTTGAAACTCGGCGAGCAGGCTATGGGGCCTGGCAGTCGTTTCGATATTCATGGCTTACGTCGTAAAATGAGTTGTCTCGGCGGCCAATGCCTCGTCGCTTTAATGATGCCCCTTCGCTCCGCCCGACGGATGATGAGGGTCAGCCTGCGGTGTGACGCCCTTGACCTCGCTGATCGCGATCACCGGAAGAAATCGCATAAACAAGAGGAACAGAGTCATGAAAAGGCCAAAGCTTCCCGCAAAGGTGCAGACATCCACCCAGCTTGGGTTGAAGTAACCCCAGCTTGATGGGAGATAATCTCGGTGCAGCGACGTCACAATGATGACAAATCGTTCGAACCACATGCCGATGTTGACAACAATAGACACCAGCCAGACGAACACCATATTGGTCCGGAGTTTCTTCGACCAAAATAGGTGGGGGCTGATGACGTTACAACTGATCATCATCCAGTAGGCCCACCAATACGGAGCCGGGGGCACCTTGAATAGGGGTCCGAAAATAAAGGGATCCGCCACGCGGTTGCGGAGAAAAGCCCACAGCTCGTAAGGACTGCCCCCGTACCAAGCGATGAAAAATTCCATGCCGTACGCGTATCCCACGATGGATCCGGTTGCGAGGATCACCTTGCACATTAACTCCACGTGCCGGACGGTTATAATGTCCTCCAGTTTAAAGAGTGTCCGCATCGGCAGGAGGAGAGTGAGTACCATGCCAAAACCGGAGAAAATGGCGCCGGCGACGAAATAAGGCGGGAAGATGGTGGTATGCCATCCGGGGACCTGCGACACCGCAAAGTCGAACGACACGATCGAGTGCACCGACAACACGAGCGGGGTACTCAGGCCGGCCAGAATCAGGTAGGCCTTCTCGTAGTTGCTCCAGTGCCGGTTTGAACCCGACCAGCCGAGGGCGAAGAAACCGTAGAAAAACTTCCGCAGAGTCGTCTTGGCGCGGTCACGCAGGGTGGCAAGATCGGGCACAAGGCCCACATACCAGAAGAGCACAGAGACGGTGCCGTAAGTCGAGACCGCAAAGACGTCCCAGAGCAGGGGCGAGCGGAACTGCGGCCAGACATCCATGTGATTGGGAATCGGGGGCAGCCAGAGCATTGCAAACCAAACACGTCCCGTATGGATGACCGGGAAAATGCCGGCGCAAACCACGGCGAAGATAGTCATTGCCTCCGCCGCACGGTTGATGGACGTGCGCCATTTTTGCCGCAGCAAGAAGAGCACGGCGGAGATCAAGGTGCCCGCGTGGCCGATACCGATCCAAAAAACGAAATTCGTTATATCCCAAGCCCAGTCGGCCGGTTGATTCAAACCCCAGACGCCGATGCCAGTGGAAATTAGGTAGGCGATGAGCCCGAACATCATGGCGGCACCGCCGGCGGAGACGATGAACGCCGGCCACCACCATTTAGGCATGGGATTTTCGCAAATCCCGGCGATGGCATTCGTGATCCACCCCAGCGAACGATTGTTGAGCACCAACGGCTCACGGGCCAACTCGCGAGGGGGTTCGGCGGCCTTGACTGCGGCGGCGTGTCCGCGCGGAGCCGGCAGAGTGGCCGTTGTCGCTTTAGCCACAGAACACCTCCGTCAGGTTGAGAGCATGCCGACGCGCGCGCGTCGGCTTTTCCAAGGGTTGCTGACTGATGGCAAAGGCGATCATCGGACGAAATCGGTTAGCTAGGTTTCGGAACGGCGACGGCCCCGTGACCCGGGCCGTGGCCGGGGGCGCTTTGAAATGGAGACTCGTGACGGAAAAGCTCGTAATCCCGAAGAGTATCCGGCATCGCCCGAGCATTGGGCATCGCGGGATTGGGGTTGCGGATGCGGGCCAGATACGTCACCCGCGGCCGTGTATCCAGGAATCCCAACACCGAATAATTCCGGGCGTCCTTCCGCCATTCGGACACCGTGCTGTGAGGGTCGCTGATATTGCCGAACACGATGGCCTCCGCCGGACACGCCTGCTGACACGCGGTCCGGATCGTGCCATCCGGCACAGCGACATCTCCACTGCTGCCGGCCAGCACCTTGCGGGCGATCTTGGCCTGTTCAATCCGTTGAACGCAGAACGTGCATTTCTCCATGACGCCCCGCATCCGCACGGAGACATCGGGATTCTTGATCAGTTTTACGATCTCCCACTGCGGGGAATCATTCCGGTTTTCCGCAAACGGACCCTTGTAAAGATTCCCAAAATTCAACAGATGCTGGCTCTGGGATTTGCCGTAGTTGGACTCCCGCTTGTTATAATCGAACCAATTGAAACGCCGGACCTTATAGGGACAATTATTGGCGCAGTATCGCGTGCCAATGCACCGGTTGTACGCCATGACATTCAGCCCCTCCTCGTCATGGACGGTCGCGTTTACCGGACACACACTCTCGCACGGGGCCGACTCGCAGTGCTGGCACAGCATCGGCTGCGTCACCATCTCCGGATCCGCTGACGGATCGCGTTCGCGCAGATCCTCGGCTGCATTGGTCGAGTAGTAACGGTCGATGCGCATCCAGTGCATCTCCCGACCCCGGGAGACCTGATCCTTGCCGACGATGGGTATATTATTTTCGCTCTGACAGGCGACCACGCAGGCGGAGCAGCCGACACATTTCCCAAGATCAATGACCATGCCCCACTGGTGAATCTTGGACATCGTCTCAGGATTTTGGTCATAGGGATGCTCGTAGATATTTTGCAACCGTCCCGGATTGCGACCGTCGGGCACGGTCTTCGCCGTGACGTAATGGGGGAGGTGCGCATCCAGATCCATTCCTTGCGCGAAATTAGGGCGGGATTTGTACTGTTCCAGGTTCGCCTCACGGACCACCGGTCGGCCTTCCATCATTCCGTGCTCCTGAGTCACGCCCAACCGGAACTTGCGAGGAACCTTTTCCACCCGGCCTGCCGTGAGGTGCCGAGATGCATTCTGGTAAAGCGGGTAGGCATTCATGCCCACGCCGTCACCAACTCGACCCGTGACCTTGCGACCATAGCCCAAAGCAATTCCCACCGTGCCGTCGGCCAAGCCCGGCTGCACCCAGACTGGCCCTTCGACCGTACGACCGGCCACCGTGACCCGAACGACATTCTGATCGTATTGTCCCTTGCTCGCATGGGCGCTCGACTGAACTCCCAATTGCTTCGCCGTGGCGAGCGACATCAGGACGACGTTGTCCCAGGTGATCTTGGTGATTGGATCGGGAATCTCCTGGAGCCAACCGTTGTTGTTATATCGGCCATCATCGAGACAGGCATCGCGGAACAGGACGACTTCAATCTCCCCCTGCATCCGGGGGGCAAGAAGTTTCCCCGCCAACGCTTTGAAATTGAACAGTCCCGAAACCGCTTTTCCCGCGCTGCCAGCGAGGAAGCCATCGTGCAAAAATTTTCTCCAGGAGGCGTCGTCGGTGCCAAAGGTGGATCGAACCAGTTCGTAGGGTGCCGGTTTGGATTCACCGAGAATCCGCGCCAGCACCTCGATTTCGGTCAGGCCGCCGAAAAGCGGCTCGATCAACGGCTGCACCGGGACGAGGGTGCCATCGTCGGTGCGAGCGTCCCCCCACGATTCAAGGTAATGGGCACCGGCGATTTGTACGGTTTCCTTTTTTGCCCGGAGTGCCGTCGTTTCGTCCTCGTAATAGGAAATACGAATCAGCGTGTTCGCTTTCGAAGCGGCTGGGGAAAAATCAAGGTCTGCCGGGGCATTGTAGGCCGGATTACCGCCCAGGATTACTAGGGTGTCGAGACCGGCGTTGAGGGCCTTGACACAGTCAGCGATGCTGCCGTTACCGGGGGGCTCCGGGTTGGGTAGTAGTTCGACGGTTGTGCCGATCGCACCCAGCGCCTGATTCATGGCTGCCGCCAGGAGATGGACCGCGGCGGGCTGTTGGTATCCGGCAACAACGACGGCCGACCCTTTGTGGGCCATCAGGTCCTTGGCGCATTCCAAGGCCCAGTTCGCGGGTGCGGGTGACCCCTGCGCCAGGGAGGGAATCGACGGTAGCTCATTCGCGAGGTCGAGTGCCGCGGCTACTTGAGCCGCAACCTTGAGGACATCACTCGGTTTCACCCGCAAGCGGTGGTCGGAATTACCACCGGTCAACGTCATCAATGACTCCACCACGTAGAGCCGATTCATGTCGTCACCCGGCTTACGGCCCTTGGCGAATCCTCGGATATTGCGATACGCCCCCTGCTCGCTGCCGATGAAGTCGCAGTCGAGCGACAGAATTCGCTTGGCCTTCTCGAGATGAAGGTGCGGAGTGACACGGCTGCCGAACGCGAGGCTGCAGGCCTCGGCGGCCACGGCAAAATCCACGGGTTCGTAGACGAACCATTTCGCTTTGGGCAGTTTTGCCGCCAACGTATCTTGCAGACGGGCGCGAGTGGGCGAGGAGCTGCGTTCGGCCAGAACGGCCAGGCCTTCGCCCTGATTCGTCGCAAACCGCTTCGCCACTTCCGACAACGCGTCGCGCACCCCTTCAACTGGAATGTCCCCGCCGTTTCGAAGGTGGCGATGGGCGCGGTCGGGATCGTACAGATTAAGAATCGAAGCCTGAGCGTAAAGATCCGTGCCGCCGTTGCTGTCTGGGTGCAGCGGGTTGCCCTCGATTTTAGTCGGTCGCCCGTCGCTGGCCGTCACGACGAGCGGAAGGGCCGTGCCCCGTGCAGGCATTGCCGTCGCGAAGTATTCGGGTTTGCCGTGGACGTATCCCTCCGGTTGTTTCGCGAAGGGCGTCAATTGTTCCTCGGGACGTCGGCATCCGGCACCCATTCCGCCGAGACCGGCGAAGAGGAAGCTGGCAGACATCAACTTGAACCAATTGCGGCGGGTTTCACCCTCGGGTGCCAGGGACGCACCCGCGGGAAACTCGCGCTCGACCCACTGACGGACCTCGGGGCGGTCGGCAAGATCATCCAAGGACCGCCAATATTTGGGGCCGGTTTCGAGTTCAGGGCAAACAGGGGGAATGGTCTTCATTCCAAGAATTCAGGTGACCACGAATGGCAGGTTAAATTCGTGTGGGTTCGTGGTTATCGATGGCAGGTGGAGCAGCTCTGGCCGGGCTGCACGTTCCAATCATGCACCAGCTGTTTGCCGTCCACCGTGCCCTTCCAGTCGAGCTGGGTGACAAATTCATTCGGGCGGATGTGGTTTTCCGGTCCGCGATGGCATTCCAGGCAGAAGCCCATGGTCAGCGACTTCGCGTGCTGGACCTCATCCATCTTGTTAATCTCGCCATGGCATTTCACACACGAGATGCCGCGAGTGACGTGTACCGAGTGATTAAAATAAACATAATCAGGAACCTTGTGGACCTGAACCCAGGGAATGGGTTTGCCCGAGGCGTACGACTGGCGGACCCTCTCGAGCTTCGGGCTGTCCTTGGCCACCACCTCGTGGCAATTCATGCAAGTGGCCGTCGCGGGGATGTTGGAGAACCAAGATTTGTCGACCGAAGAATGACAATAGCGGCATTCCATCCCGAGCTGATCCGCATGGATCGCGTGGGAGAAAGCCACCGGTTGGATTGGCTGATACCCGACTCGAGAATACTTCGGCGTGAGGTAGTACCACGTGCCGGCCAAGACCGACGTGCCCACCACCACAGCACCGACAGCTGCCATTAACGGCAGTTGATTCGTCCATCTAGGAAAAAAATCGGACATCGCAAACTTTCCTGAAAACGGCCTCTCCCAAAGCGGAATCAATCCGGACCCAGCGTGGATCCTCAGTGCTCCCGTTTCGGCACCCTCATAAGGAAAAATAATATTCCCAATGAGAGATTGGCTTAAACATTAGTTATTCTGCTTAAACCCAACGCAGTTCTACCAAGGGACAACCCAGGAGCAAGGCTCATTTAGACCTCGATCGCCGGATTCCGCTTTGTTAATCCGGTGGATTAGGCGCAACGAGCCAGTTCCAGCACAACCGCATTTGAGCTTACCCAAAAAACGCTAGTGAAAAAAATCACAAGCGAGCACTCAACGCAAGTGAGGAGTTCAATTTACGCAAAAAAAAGGGCACCCCGACGGGGTGCCCATGAGAGGTCTGACGACTGTAATTTAATTAACCCAGGGGAAGGAGATGCGGAGGTCGGATCCCTGAGCGGCATCACGAAGCTGCTCGCGAAGCTTGGCGGAAGTCACCTGCTGCACAGAACCATCACCCAGCAGAATATTGCCGGCCTGCTGATGGATCTTGGTGGAAAAGCCAATCTTGTTGGCCTTGTTGTTCGGATCCTTGATCATGTCCGCCACCCAGGTCAGCTTGACCACAGTCTTCGATTCCCTGGAAAGGTCTTCCTTGGCGGCCGGAGTCGTAATATCGACATTGCGGGTAACATTGCGGTCACCACCGAGAACCGTCTGTGGGTTTTCCTCAGAGGCATCCAAGCCAACGAAGTAGCTGATGTTCTTGTTGTTGGCATTTCTCATGATGCCACCAAAGTTCGTATTGACCGTCCGGTCCGAATCGCTCGGACACACGACGATCTTCGGCGTGCTCAATTCATTCGAAATGGAGCAATAGATCAAGAAATTGCTCTGGCTGGCGGTGGCATCTACGAGGGAAACGCCGCCGCTGTTGATGTCAATCGCCCACGGAAACGCTCCACCGTTGTCGGTCGAGAAAATCCGGAACGAGAGTCCGATGTTCTTTAGGTTGTTAACGCAGTTGATGCGCTGCGCGCGGGCTTTGGCTTTCGCAAGCGCCGGGAGGAGCATGCCAGCCAAGATCGCGATAATCGCGATTACGACGAGGAGTTCGATCAGCGTAAATGCGCTGAAACGCTTTTTTTGGGGACGATTCATACTTTTTTTTGCCTTTAGGGGTTTGCTGTGGCGCGAACTCTACTGACCCTATTTTGAGTGTCAACGCCTTTCTCCTTGCTGTAAGCAGCAGAGATGCCAATTCCACAATCTTTTAAACTACAATTGGTTACATCAGTATCCTCGCCAAAGCCCCGTTAATTCTCCCGCCCCTGCGTGGATTTCACGCAAAATTCCAATTTGATTTCTAAGCGCACCGCCCCCTCGGATCCGTGGACGCTTTCTAGCTATACTCCGGCAGGTGAGCCAGAATCATTTCGACCGTCTTTTCCAGGCTCCCCTGGTTTTCTTTAACTACCTTGACCGCGTTGCGGCCTAACTCAGCCCTGCGGGCAGGATTGGCGAACAGCTCGCTGAGCGCACGTTCGAGTCCCGCGACATCCTGGATCTGAATCGCCCCGTCCCAGCGAATAAATTCCCGGACGATCTGCGCAAAATTCTGCATGTTGGGTCCGAAAATGACCGGTTTGCCGAGAGCCGCGGGTTCGATCGGATTCTGCCCCCCCTCCGCCGTGAGACTCTTTCCAACGAACACGACATCGGCCCGCTCGTAAAAAAATCGCAACTCCCCCGTCGTATTGACGATCATGCACTCGAGGTCACCGCGCTCGCGCCGCATCAGGGGGTTAATCTCGCTGCGGTAAACGAAGGTCGCCTTGGATGCCTTCAATTCGCGGCCAACCTTACCCCCCCGTTCCATGTGCCGCGGCACCAGCACGAGGAAAAGACCTGGAAATTGCTGACGCAACCGGCGCGCCACTTCCAGTAGGATCAACTCCTCGCCGGCGTGCGTACTCCCGCCCACCAGAATGGGGGCGTCGTCCTCGACGCCCACTTGCCGGAGCAGTCCCACGACATCCACCACCCCGCGGTCAACGAGCCGGGCCGCGTCAAATTTGAGATTTCCGACCACGTGAATAGCGGCCGGGTTGAATCCCAGTTCCCGCAGGCGGGCGGCGTCCGCTTCGGTCTGGGCTCCCACTCCAGTAAAACGCGCAAAGAGCGGCCGGAATAGAAATCCGAAGCGTCGGTAGCCGAAAAACGACCGCCTCGAGAGTCGGGCATTGACCAGAAAGTGAGGGATTCCCCGATTTTGCAGGCCCCAAATAAAATTGGGCCACAATTCAGCCTCCACCAGAATGACCGCCTCCGGGTTGATCACCGCCATCGCCCGATTGACGTATTTTCGGCGGTCAATCGGGTAGTAGATCCGTTCAATATGCGAGGGCAGCTTCTTCTTGAGCTCTCCCATCCCGGTCGACGTTGTCGTCGATACGATCAATTTCAAATTCGGGACGCGCGGCTCCATGGCATGAATCAATTGGGTACACAGGTTCACCTCTCCGACACTGACCGCATGGAACCAGAGCGTGTGCCGATTGGTGAGACGCTGCTTCAGTCGGGATTCGTACTTGCCGAACCGCTGGGAAAACCCCTGCAGCCAGTCCCCTCGCCGCCACATTTTAAAAAGGCAAAAGGGTGCCGCCAGGACAAATCCGATCGCAAAAACAAGATTGTAAAGCGTCCTCATCCCAATCACGCATCGGAGCCAGAGCCAGAGGGTAACGACCGAATGCTCAAGGTGAAACAAATCTTACGGACAATGTTTGCAACCTTCGAATCGCAATCGGCACGGCCCAGTTGAGGGTCCGGAAGCGTGAGGCAGCAGAGTCGTTGAGCCCTAGCGGGAAGCGGGCCGGTAACTTGCTGTTCCCTCGACGGATTCGTTTCAGTACTATCCGTGCGCAGCCGGTATGATTCGTTCCCACGCCTTCACCACCCAGGGAAAACTCCACATGCAGGATGTGGACTCATTCCTGATGCCCACTCTCCTGGCCGATACCAACCTGTTTCTCTGGGTGGACCTCGAACGCTGCACACCGGAGGAGACTAGGGCCATTCTCGACGGCGTCTTCCACTTTCACCCGTTGAGCATCGATGACTGCATCAACGTCACACCCTCGCCCAAGGTGGAAGAGTACAGCCCGAAGGAGGACGACCGCTTCACGCCCTACATCTTCATGGTGATTCACGCCGTTGACTACAACCGGGCCGGCGGCATTTTTGGGACCAGCGAGTTGGATTTCTTCCTGGGGAAAAATTTTCTGGTCACCTACCACACCGTCCCCATCCGTAGCATTGACAGTGTCGAGGAAAGGAGTCTGAAGGGTACAATTCACGTCGCCAAGGCACCCGACCGCGTCGCCCACGCCCTGCTCGACTCCCTGGTGGATAATTATAAGCCCGCCCTGGAAGAATTATCCCTGGAGATCAGCGAACTGGAGGACGAGGTTTTGCGCAAACCCGACCTCGACACCATGAATCGAATTCTGCGGGTGAAGAAGGAGGTGCTGCACCTTCGCCAGATTATTGGCCCGCAGCGCGAAGTCTTGGCCCGGTTTGCCCGCGGCGAATTCAAACTGATCCGCCCACATCTTGTTCCATATTACCGGGATGTTTACGACAGCCTCGTTCACATCAGCGAACTCGCCCAGGGTTACATAGACTCGCTCTCCGGGATTCTTCAAATCTATCTAAACCTTTCGGCAAACCAAACAAGCGAAGTCGTAAAACTGCTAACCCTCATCACCATCCTCACCACGCCGATGATGATGATCGGCACCTGGTACGGGATGAATTTTTCGCACATGCCCGAGCTGAACCAGGCGTACGGCTATCCCCTTGTGATCATCGCCACGTTCATAACTACGGCGCTGACTTGGTGGTACTTCCGCCGGAAACGCTGGCTCTAGACCGACTCCGGTCGACCCTCAATCCGGTTCCATTGCCCCTATGTCCACCACCAAGTCCAGCTTCCTCGACAAGGTCCTTGGCCGGATCGGACGTATCGACGGTGAAGGACTGCGGACGGTCGTGGAGCGACTGGCTCGGGAGAGACAATTCCTCGAAACCCTCTTCAACGCCATCAATGACGGCGTGTTGGTGGTGGATGAAAAGTGCCGAATTCTTTACCTGAATGCTGCCGTCACCCGCCTCGTCGGGATCCCCGCAGCCGCCGCGGAGAGTCACCCTCTTTCCCGATACCTGCCCAGCATCGATTGGGAACTTATCTCGCGGGCAGACCCTGGGGGCGGAGGAGGCGCCGTGCGGCAGGAATTTGAGATCAAATACCCCCGTCCTCGGTTTCTCCGCCTTTACGCGGCGCCCTTGGATGGTGATTCCAAGGGTAGTTCCGGACTCGCCCTCATTCTCCACGATGCCACCGACGCCCGACAAGCGACGAGCGAAGCGATTGAAAGCGAACGACTTCATGCCTTGACGCTACTCGCCGCGAGTGTTGCCCATGAGATTGGCAACCCGCTGAACGCGCTTCACATCCATCTGCAACTTTTTGAGCGAGAGCTCAAGCGGCTCAAGTTAGTGTGCGGCACGACCACAAAAGCCAGCCGGAACAACAAGGCTGCCGCTGCGGCCACGGATGTCGGACCGGATATCGCCGAAATCACCGGTCGACTCGACGGTTACCTCCAGGTCGCCCAAGGTGAAATTACCCGCCTTGACTATATCGTCACCGAGTTCATACAGGCGCTTCGACCCAAACCGCCACGCCTAGCGGAGGCCGCTCTCAACGATGTCGTTCGCGAGACGCTGCAGGTCCTCGGACCCGAGCTGGAAAATCGTGGGCTACGGGTGGAGTTTAACCCCGCCCCACGCCTCCCGGTAGCCCGCTTCGATGCCGCTCAGCTAAAACAGGTTCTGGTCAATCTAATCAAGAATGCCATGCAGGCGATGACGCGCGGCGGAACGTTGACGCTCGCTACCGGAGCCGCACCGAACGACATCTGGGTGAGCGTGAGCGATACCGGCATCGGGATCCCGGTCGGACAGCAGAAGCTCATCTTCGAGCCTTTCTACACGACAAAAACCAAAGGCACCGGCCTCGGACTCATGATCGTCGAGCGTATCATGCGCGATCACGGCGGCCGCATAGAGTTGGTCAGCCAGGTGGATCAGGGCACGACATTCCGCCTCTGGCTACCCCTCCCGAATCGTGGACCAAAGCTGCTGGCGGAAGGCGGGGATTGAACCGCACTCTCCTCGCGGCGAAACGGCGGCGCGGCGTCTGCGTTGCTCGCAGAAAGAAAGTCAAGTCGGCTCAACGGGAGGCGGGGGCGCGTCGGCGACCGCGGCCGCCGGAGCCCGCGCGGCCTCGAGGTGGCGCCTCCGCTTCTCTTCCTTCTTGGCCTTCTTGTCTAATTCCTTGCGGCGTTTCTCAAATTGATAATTTGGTTTCATTCTGTCGTTCCCCAACATGTCAGCCGAAATCCCGGGGGGCGAGCAGCGAATTGCACCTTTTGCTTAAACCCTCCCCGGGGAAAGGCAACATCCTTTGCCATTTGTTGCGGGTGCGAGAGCTGCGCGCTGGGCGTACCGACAACCAGGTGTCAGAATCGGAACCATGTTGGGCTTACGCTTTTGCTCACTGCCGCTGGCGTCGTTGCAGCGGAGCCAGCCGGTGACGGTCTCCTGGCAGGCACCCCCGCGCCCAGCGGGGATCCCCAGGGCCGCGGTGGACTTGTGGTGGCTCGACATGCGTCATGGCACCCCCTCCGAGGACTTCTGGGCAACACTCAGCCCGGATGAGCAGGCCCGGGCTGAGCGATTCCGCTTTGCCCAGGACCGGCAACGATTTGTCGCCGGTCGCGGGGTGCTCCGCCGATTGATCGGCCGTTATCTCAGCCTACCCCCAGCCGAAATCGGTTTCACTTACAACGCGTCGGGCAAACCCAGCGTGCCGGGGCATCCCCCAGCGGTCCCGCTCGAGTTCAATACGTCCGGTTCGGCGGACGTGGCGTTGTACGCTTTCAGCGGGGGAGGTTGCGTCGGGGTGGACGTGGAGGAAATTCGGCCCAGTATCGATTGGGCGGAAATCGCGGCGACCTTTTTTCCTCCGTCCGAAGCAAGATACCTGGCTCGCTTGCCGGAATCCGACCGTTGCCGAATGTTCTACAAGCACTGGACACTCCGGGAGGCGTTCGTGAAGGCCCAAGGGGTGGGTCTCAGCGTGCCGCTGCCGCCCGTAGATTTTACGCCGTGGGTTCGAGGGGATTCCGTGTTTCTGACGGATGCCTCGGGCGTCCGGTGGAGTTGTCTCAGCTTCGAGCCGACCGAGAATGCGGTGGCCGCCTTGGTGGTGCAGGCTTGAGTGGCGGACCACGTGACGTCACTCACCGTTCAGGAACCTTTCGGCCCAGGGCAGTTTCAAGATTTTGACTTTAAGGAGGCAGGTGAAACAAAAGACGATGTAAAACTGGACAAAACTCGCTGACTTTATTTAACTGCCGGCATGGCCGAGCCTTTTACGCTACCCGAGCACGAGCAACAAACGCTTTTGGAT
>CAMAUY010000081.1 GCA_945861565.1 Akkermansia muciniphila | reverse complement strand
AAAGCGTTTGTTGCTCGTGCTCGGGTAGCGTAAAAGGCTCGGCCATGCCGGCAGTTAAATAAAGTCAGCGAGTTTTGTCCAGTTTTACATCGTCTTTTGTTTCACCTGCCTCCTTAAAGTCAAAATCTTGAAACTGCCCTGCTGCGAGTGGGTTTGGAACTCGTGAAGATTTGTGTCTCACGCCCACACAGACATGCTCACTCTCCAGCGCGAGTTGGGAGAACCGGCTCGGGAGCGATCAGGACGGTCGCTGCCAGGTTAATGGCAGGAGGGCGTACCAATGCCGGGTTGATTGCAATGGAGGCGAATCACTGGCATGTTGAGTCTGGCCATTGCCGGTGCGGTCCGTGTGATTTCTCCCTCTATGCCTATTGGATTATCGCGGTGGTCGGGTCATTCAATGCTCGCTTGGTTCGGTGGGCTCGCGATGGCGGCAGTGAATCTCCACGCCCAAGTACACTTCTCGGAGATCCTGTATCACCCGGTGGAGCAGGCGGCCTTCAACGCCGACGGAACCCCGGTATTGGATCTCACCAACGATGTGCACGAGTTCTTGGAACTTCACAACCCGGGTGCCGCGGCGATATCCCTCAGTGGCTGGCAGTTGACCGGCGGCATCCAGTATACGTTTCCTCCCACTGCGGTAATCCAGCCCGGCCAGTTTTTGGTGGTGGCGCGCAACCCGGCGCGGTTGGCGGCCTTGACAGTCTATCGTCTCTCAAAGGCGGAGCTGTTTGGCCCGTATCTTGGACAGCTGAGCAACCGCGGTGAAACGTTGCGCTTGCGCAATGCCCGTAATGAGCTGATCGATTCGGTCTCCTATTCGGCCCATTTCCCCTGGGCGATTGGGGCGGATGCGCTGGGAGCGGATGAACAATGGACGGGGTTGCGAGCCCTCGATTTCCAATATCGTGGCCGATCCCTCGAGCGCGTGAGTTTCACCCATGGCGCCAATGATCCGGCCAACTGGCTGGCCTCGCCCGCCCCGGGGATGCCCAGCCCGGGCCGCGCTAACACGATCCAACGCAGCCAACCGCTGCCCGTTGTCGTGCAGTTGGCCGTCTACCAGGAGGTCGATGAACAACGTCTGATCCGGCAGAACCAGCCAGTCCGGGTGGATGCTGCCTTCTCTGCCACCAACGAACTCGCAGGCGCGGAGTTGGAATATTTCGTCGACAACATCGAATTGACCGCCGAACCCATCACCAATTTGGTGATGACGGCCAGCGGAGACTCCATTAACAAGCGGTTCACGACCGTCATCCCGGGTCTTCCGGATCGATCGGTAGTTCGCTATCGCATTGTCGCAACCCGTGCGGGGCAGCGTGAAATCGTTTCGCCGCGGGCAGACGATCCGTTTCGCTGGCATGCGTATTTTGTTTCTCCGAACCGAACCTCAACCAAGCCGGTTTACGATTGCTTTATATCGTCCGCGAGTCTTAGCCGACTGGAGAGCAACATCAGCGGCAGTCCCCGACGGGTTACCGCCCCCGATCCTCCGGGCACTCCGCGACCATCGTGGAATGCAACGGAACCGGCGATATTCGTTTGCGACGGCGAAGTCCGTGACATTCAAATGAGGTACCACGGCAGCCGGTATAATCGGAGATCTGGGCGGAGCTCCTTCAAGTGGTTCTTCCCCCGGTATAATCTTTTCCGTGATACGGATTCTCTATTCGAGACGGACAAGGGCGGCGACTTCGTAGTCGGCCAGGGACTCTTCATCAACGCCGGGCTGCCGGTATCCAATGTGCGATATGTCGATTTGTTTCTTAACAACAATGACCGTTTGCAACGGTTAGAGCAGGGTGAATTTAACGGAGACATGCTGGACGCGTATCATCGCTCACAACAACAGCTCAATCCGGGCACCCCATTAGAATCTTCAGGCGAACTCTTTAAGAGTGTTGGCACAATCGAGTTGAACGGGGAGGGCCCGTACGGTCGCGGTGACGGACGACTCCTGTCGAAGCTACCGACCTGGCCGCCATTGACGATGTATGAGTGGACCTATTCGCTTCAGAACCACGGATGGAAGGGTCACACAGACTTTGCGAAAATGCTCGATGCCATGTGGGTGGCGCGTGGTGACACGCCCTCCCTCCCGGACCCAAATCTGCCGGCCGTCCGGACTTTTTTTGAAACCTACTTCGACCTTGATGCCATGCTGACCTATATGGCGGTCGAGAACTGGGCCTGCCCATGGGATGACACCACTCAAAACCATTTTTTCTGGCGGCGGAGCAGCGGCAAATGGGGCCTCTTACCGTGGGATTTTGATGCTTGGTTTGGGCGGGGAGATAACACGCCGGCCAGCTCCTCGATTTACATTGGTGAGGTGGGAGATCCTAATAACAACTTTCGAGGTCCTAATTTTGTTAAAGACGGCTTCATGAAAGCCTTCCGCGAGGAATATGAGGCACGATTGTACCTTTTGAACAACACCTTGCTGCACCCTGAGAATATCTCCGCCATGGGATTTGGGTCGATTCGCTCCTTCGCTGATGCTCGATTTTCGGCCGTCAATCAACAGTGCGGATTCGGTCCGTTTCAACGACCCTCCAAGCCCGTCAACCTGAATCCGTCGCTCGCAGCCTCCGTGGTGCCAAACGCATTCCTCCGAGCCTCGGCGTATACCCATCCGGCGAACCCCGTGTCACCGCACAGTCGTACGACCTGGGAAATCCGACGCGAGGATGGCACGTTTCTCGTCCCCTTGCTCAAGGAGACCTCGGCCACGGATCTGACGAGCCGATCGATTCCCTTTGCGAAATTAGATTTTGGCCACACCTACTATTGGCGCTGCACCTACCTGGATGCCCAGAACCACCCGTCGCTGATTTCAGACGAAACTCCCTTCCGGTTTGGGAACCCAGCCAGCATGCAGACAAATGTCACACGCCTCGTTCAAATCGACGCTCGCACCCTCTGGAAATACAATCCATCCGGAGCCGATCTAGGTACCGCTTGGGTGGCGCCTGGATTCGACGATTCCGAGTGGCTATCAGGCCCCGCCCTGCTCGCTCGCGAGACAGCCGCCCTGCCTGAACCCATCCGGACACCGCTCACTCTTGGCCCGACAACCTTTTACTTCCGTCACGCTTTTCAATACACCGGCCCGGCCAGAGTTCAACTGCAGCTTCGCACGGTGATTGACGATGGTGCGGTCCTTTACCTAAACGGGAAAAGGATTTGGAGCCTCCGGGTCCCCGGCGCCCCGCCGCGATCGACCACTCTGGCCGAGACTCGGATCTCGGATGCCGTGTACGAGGGTCCGTTCGATCTCACGGCAACCCATCTCATCGCGGGAGAAAACGTGCTGGCGGCGGAGGTCCACCAAGTGGCAACCAATAGCAGTGACCTCGTCTTCGGCCTCGGGCTGGATGCTGTTTCTGTGAGCCCCATCGCGGGGGATGTGGTGCTCAATGAAGTGTTGGCGGACAATCGAATCGCGATAGCAAATGGTGGTGGATTTCCAGGCTACATCGAGCTCTACAATGTATCGGATCAAAGTATCGACCTCGCCGGATTCGCGCTCAGCAATTCGGCGTTGAACCCAGGCAAGTTTCTATTTCCTGCCGGCACAGAAATGGCAGCCCGAAGCTACCTTCGCGTTTGGTGTGATGACGCGGTGAAGTCGCCGGGTTTACACACCGGATTCGGCCTGGACGCCGCCGGACAGACCGTCCTGTTGCTGGCCCCTTCCAGCAACGGATTTGTGGTGAAAGACAGCATCGTGTTTGGTCCGCAGGTGCCGGATCTTAGCATCGGGAGGATGCCGGACGGAGTTGGTTCGTGGCAATTGGGCCGCCCGACGCCGAGCGCAGCGAACGAAGGGCAGGCCACGGCATCACCCAACACCCTGCGCATCAATGAGTGGTTGGCTAGTCCGAATTCGGGCGAGGATTGGTTCGAGGTCTTTAACCCAATGAATCTACCCGTGCCGTTGGGTGGGCTCTTCCTCACCGACAACCTCAATCAACCAGTGCAATCACCGATTGCCCCCCTTAGTTTTATACCCGCCAACGGGTTCGTGAAATTTGTGGCGGACGGCGATCCGAATTCCAGCGGCAGTCACGTGAACTTCAAATTGAGCGGAGGCGGTGAATCCATCGCCTTGGTCTCTTCGAATGGGGTGGTTCTTGACGCGGTGAACTATGGACTGCAGGCGGCGGGTCTTTCCGAAGGTCGATTGCCGGATGGCGCGACCGTTGTCGTTCGTTTCCCCGATTCGCCCACACCCGGAGAACCCAACTATCTCCCGATTCCCGACCTCGTTGTTAATGAAGTTCTCACCTCGGGTGATCCGCCAGCGGAAGCTGCGATCGAATTGAAAAACATCTCGGATCGACCGGTGGACATTGGTGGTTGGTACTTAAGCGATGAGCCACGCGTCCCCAAGAAGTACAAGGTCCCGGCAGGTACGATTGTGGCCGCTGGTGGATTTCACGTGGTGTACGAATATCAGTGGAGTCCCCCGACTCCGACCCGTTCCCCCCCACGTATCGAACTGCATTCGACCTATGGCGGTAGCGTGGTGCTGGCGGCAGCAACCGCCGATGGGTCCCTCACCGGCCGCCGCGATCAAGTCCGTTTTGGGCCGTCCTTCAAAGGAGTCTCGTTCGGTCGTTATCTCACGAGCGTTGGCGCGGTTTTCACCCCGATGAGCGACCTGAGTTTTGGCGACACACCCGTCACGACGCTTGACCAGTTTAGGACAGGCGCTGGCCGTGCCAATCCGTATCCCCGGATCAGTCCGGTAGTGATCTCGGAAATCATGTATCATCCGCCGAACGTCGTGTCGGGAGGCCGGACCAACGACAACACGGGGCACGAGTTCATTGAATTGTTCAATGCATCGGCAGTGGCAGTCCCATTATATGATCCGGCGGTGCCCCTCAGAACGTGGCGAATCCGGGGAGGAGTGCAGTTGGATCTGCCCCCGGGTTTGACCCTTCCGTCGGGGGGCGTCCTGCTGCTGGTAAGTTTCTCGCCGACAAATTATGCGGCCACCGAGTCGTTTCGCGCGGTGTATTCAATCCCGGAGGGGATTCCTTTAATTGGACCCTTCGCCGGAAAACTGGCGAACAGCCGTGATCGAATTGAGCTCCAACAACCGGACCCACTTCAACCGAACCCAAAAGCTTCACCGGGCTTCATTCCCCACGTGGTGGTCGAGCAGATCGATTATTCAGACTCCGCCCCTTGGCCCAACCGGCCCGACGGCTCCGGTCGCTCCTTGCAGCGAATTGATTTGCGGCGATTCGGAAATGATCCGGTCAATTGGAAATCGAGTGGGGCGGATCCAGGTAAGGGTTTGAGCCCAACAACCGAGGCGGACTCCGATCACGACGGGTTGCCCGATTTCTGGGAATACACCCACGAGCTGGATCTGCTGAAACCGGGGGACGCAGCGTTGGATCCAGACGGTGACGGGATGACCAATTTTCAGGAATATCGGGCCGGGACTGATCCGCGTGACGGCGTCAGTCGGTTGCAGATCGAGGTGTCGCGGTTGCCCAGGATTGGAGAGAGTCAGATCGAGTTGCGATTCCTGCCCGTGGCCGCCAGACTTTATCTGATTGAGTACCGCGAAGCTTTGACCACCGGAGTGTGGAATCCTCTGGAGAATGTCATTCAACCGCTGTCATCGGGCCCCGTCATCGTTGTGGACAACCTCCCACCGGGGATATCGCAACGGTATTACCGCGTTCGCATTCCTTGAGATAACATGCCTGTCAAATGGCCGAACATACTTCAAAGGACTCGGTGGACACTGCACTCCTCGCACTTATTCTCCTTCCATACCCTGGCGGACGGTGGAAGTATTTTGCGCGTCCGCCGGTTCCATTCCATTGATCAACACCTGCAGAGAACGCCGAATGAGCCTGATACAGCGTATCAAGGGAAAAGCGCAAGGGGCCTGCCGGCTCGCGAAGCTGACGCGGGTTTACGGTCCCTTGTATCCCTTCACGCGCACCGGACGGCTCCGCGTGTTTGAATATTCATTTCCCTTCTATTCGTTTCCGCAGACCTACTATCTCGAGTGGAACGCGGAAAAGACCTGTTACGAACCGGGGCTGTGTCAGCACCTGATTCGGAGATTCCAGGGGCGCGCGATCACATTTCTAGATATCGGCGCCCATTACGGCATTTTCTCAGCCCTGCTCGGGGCCATGAATTCGGAGAACCGCGTTTATGCCTTCGAACCCAATCCGGAATCTTTTCAGACTTTGAAGAAGAACTGGGACATGAACTGCCGCCACGGGGGTTGTTTTCAACTGGCGCTTTCAGATGCCGAAGGGAGCATCCCGTTCCACGACAAATCGATGAAGGTCGGAGCTGACGAAACCGGGCTGCGTGTGCCGGCCATCCGGTTCGACGAGTGGCGCAAGACCCACCCGGTGCAACCCGACCTCGTGAAACTCGATGTCCACGGCGGCGAAGGGATGGTCTTGTTTGGAATGCAGGAACTCCTTCGCGAGGGCGGGTTTGACATCTACTTCGAGCTGCACCCACAGGACATCCTCATGAAATACACGCTCAAGGAAATCATCGCCCTGCTGTATGACAACGCTTGGCAAATGGCTGAGTTGCCGGATTTCCGTTCCGACACCCTTTGCGAACCCGTGAAACTAACCCCCGAACGGCGCGCGGATCTTGAAGACCCCGCACGATGGACTCCGCAAGAGACCAGTGCCCGCCGCATGTTTTACTGCACGCAACGCGGCGCAACCGATGCTTAACGGCGTGCCCCGCCCGGGACCGAGGTATTGAAATCAATTACCTGTCCCTTTATTTTCAGGGCGGACTCGACCTCATGATTCGTTCCAATCTTCCGGCTTATTCCAATTGGTAAACAGATATTGTTCCGCGGGGGTGACCGGAAAGGGCGCTAGCATTCCGGCGTCTTGCCCGGCTGCAACCAGATCCCGCATGGCAAATCGGTCCGCGTTGAGATGGCGCTCAACCAGACTCAAGAGACACCTTGGATAGACCGCGGCGAGCGGCTCCGAACGATCACCCCACGATGGGACTCTCCCCAGGGTCGGGGAACACCCCTGGATTAGTTTGCCGAGGAATTTGAAGGACATCGCGGGAAGATCGACCGCAAGAAGTAGTAGCAAGGGAGTGGGACAGACCGACAGCCCTGCTTCGAGGCCGGCCAGTGGACCACAGTTGGGACGTCGATCAATAACCATTGGGAAAGGTAATCCCTCCCGAGGCGCTGCCAGCGAGATCATCACGGAGCCGGCACCTGCTTGCCGGGCGATTTGGGTTTGTCTCTCCAAGAGTGACCCCTGTCCCAAGCGAAGGGATGCCTTGTCGGATCCCATCCGCTGGGATTTGCCCCCGGCTAAAATGATGGCGGTGAGCGGTATTTTCATTTTTCTCGAATTTCCCTACTTGCCAAGCGTCTCTCCTTCGGGTTCTCTCGCCGCAATCAATTAAAGATTAAAATTATGAAAAATCTGCTAAAGTTTGTATCCATCGCCGCCTTGAGCTTCTCTGTCTCTGCGTTTGCAGCGGACAAGGAAGTGACTCTCTCCGGGGAAGGCAAATGCGCCAAGTGTGCGCTGAAGAAATCGGACTCCTGCCAAAACGTGTTGGAGGTCAAGAACAAGGACGCCACCAAGCTTTATTACCTGACGGGCGACGTCAGCAAGGCTTTCCATAGCGAAATTTGCTCGAAGACGAAGGACGTCAAGGTCGTGGGTGTCAGTTCTGAGAAAGACGGAAAAAATTACATCGCCGTCACCAAGATCGAAGTCGTCAAGTAATCGGCCCGGATCTGTAACACCCGCCGGCATTCGTGCCGGCGGTTTTTTTGTTTCAGGGTTTGACTGCTACCAAGGCGGAGCCGTGAACCAATGTATCGGTTCGTTCAAGGCCGTGCAGACCCGCTTCCGTCAACCACTGATTACACTCCGCGACGCTGTACAATCGGCCTTCCGTCACGCTGAAGAGGTGCGCGGAATACATGGCGGCGTGCAGGGGACCCGAAAGGTCATCGTCCAGAAATACGTCATGAATGATCAGCCGGCCGCCGGAGGGTAGGGCGTCTGCGCAACGACGAATCAACCGTTGACAATCAGGCACATCCCAATCGTGAAGGATGTTGGACAAGAGGACAACATCGGCATCCTTCGGTACAGGATCAGCGAACATATCACCGGCCCGCAACTCCAGCCGATTTGTGACAGTCGTTCGACGGGCGAATTCGGCGGCAATTTTGAGGACTTCGGGGCGATCCCAGACAATGCCGTGCAATTCGGGGTTCCGGCGCAAGAGGGCCAGTGTGTAGATGCCGGTGCCGCCGCCAACATCCAGGACGGTGTGGGCCCCGGCCAGCGGAAGCACAGCCGCCAGGACCGGGGCAACGTTTTTCGCACGCCCCGCGAGCTGAAGGGTGAACCGCCGGGCGGAGTCGGACTCCTCCATTGCGGACTTCATTCCCTCCCGGAACAAGTAGCCAACTCCAGACTCGTCGGGACGGGCACCCTTGGGACGGTTGCTGCGGAGATGTTCGGCGAATTCGAGAGTACCGGCGGTTTCGGCCGCGCGGGCGAAGTAGTCACCCACGTAATAGTCGCCGCCCGGCAGTAAATGTTCGCGCGCCATCGCCGATAATTCAAACGAGCCGTCCGCGCGCCGTACCACCGTTGCAAAGGACGCGAGTGCCGTCAGCAGAACGGTCAGTGGGCGGGCCTTCAGTCCGGTGCGGTCGCGAAGGTCGGATTCGCTCAGCGGACCTCGGGCCAGGTGTTCAAAAATGCGGAAATGGACTTGTCCGCAGGCGAGCAATTCCGTCTGAAAATTCCCCCGGTACACTTCAAAAAGGCTCGTGGGATCGGTGGCGGGCGGATTCTCCGGCAGAATGAAGGACGTCGACATGACCGGAAGATGGCACGGTAGCGGTGAGACGAAAGGCCGGAAACTCCCAATCGGGGTGCACCGACAATACGTATTTGCTTATTCTGGCTAAACGGTCCATCAGGGAAACAGTTAACGATAATCGGCAATCCCCTTCCTCTTGTGTTGGATGCAGGGAAGGGATTGGCCGCCGGATCCAACCTAGTAGAACTTGCTCGCCTATGGAAACGTCCCCTCCTGACCCACCGAGATTGTCGCCGCCGCCTCCAGATCTGCCGTCACCGCCGTCACCGTCCGCGGGCGGCGCTCCTGTGGATCGAATGTGGCCTGTGCTCTGCCACGTCTCTGCGTTAGTGGGATTGATCATCCCATTTGGATTCATTATCGGTCCGCTAGTGGTTTGGCTGCTGAAACATCACGAGAATCCGGACGTTGAAATTCATGGGAAGGAATCCTTAAATTTTCAGATTACGATGCTGGGGTATGCGGTTGTCGCGGCGTTGCTTGGCATTGCTTCGTGCGGGATCGGCTGGTTCTTGATGATTCCCCTCGTCGTTGCCTGGGTCGTGTTGACGGTCATCGCGAGTGTGAAAGCCAGCAATGGAGAACCGTACCGATATCCACTGACCCTTCGACTCATTACGTAACGGCTGCTTACTTGGCGTATTCCACGCATCGCGTTTCGCGAGTGACCGTAATCCGGATCTGGCCCGGGTAGTGCAACTCCTGCTCGACTCGGCGAGCCAATTGCCGGGCAAGATTGAGGCTGGCCGCATCGTCCACGGCCTCCGGGCGGACGATAACCCGCAACTCTCGGCCCGCCTGCACGGCGAAAGCCTTTTCGACGCCCTCGAATTCAAGAGCGATCTGTTCGAGGTTATCCAGCCGCTTCAGATAGGTCGTCATGCTCTCACTTCGCGAACCGGGACGAGAGGCGCTGATTGCATCGCCGGCACTGACCAGGATTCCGAAGAGATTTTCGTGCGGTACCTCGTGATGGTGGGAGGCAACCGCGTTAACAATCACCGGACTCTCGCCATTGAGTTTTAGCAGATTCGCACCCACGATCGCGTGAGGCCCCTCGATCTCGTGAGAAACCGCCTTCCCAATATCATGCAGAAGGCCTGAACGCTTGGCTGCCAAGATATCTTCACCGAGTTCCGCGGCCATCATTCCGCAGAGGTGAGCCACCTCGATGGAATGTTCCAGCACGTTTTGGGAAAAACTGTGACGGAAATGGAGTTTACCCAGTGTTTTTGCGACTTCGGGATGCACCGGGGCAATCCCCGCTCGAAAGACGGCATCTTCGCCGGCACGCACGATGAATCCGTCCATTTCTTGAGTCACGCTCGCCACGACCTCTTCGATTCGTGTCGGATGAATCCGCCCGTCGAGTATCAGCCGTTCCATCGCCTGACGCGCAATTTCCCGCCGGACCGGATCGAATCCAGACAGAACGACAGCATTCGGCGTATCATCTACCAGGACGGTCACGCCGGTCACGGCCTCAAACGCGCGGATGTTGCGACCGTCACGCCCGATAATCCGTCCTTTCATGTCGTCGCCTGCAAGAGCGACGGTGGCGGTGGATGTTTCAAATGTATGCTTCGCGGCATATCGCTGAAGGGCGATGGCCAAGATCCGGTGAGCTTCAGTCTCGGATCGCAGCCGGGCCTCGTCCATGATGTGCCGGGTAAGATCCGCGGCGTCCCGAGCGGAATCCGACTCGACCTGCTTGAGTAACTGCTGCCGCGCCTCCGCAGTGGTGAGGCGGGCAAGGGACTCCAATTGGATCCGATGGTCTGTCTTTTGTCGAATCAGATCGGCTTGCACAAGCTCCACCGACGCCCGGGCAACTTCCAGGGAAGTGAGTCGCTCCCGTAGACTCGATTCCTGTTCGCCCAGGCGGTCCAACTGCCGGGTGAGCGCTGACTCGCGTTCGAGCAGGCCGGTCTGCTCGCGGAGAATCTCCTCACGTCGTACTGCATATTCCCGCTCCAGCGCAGCCGTGCGCGCCTCGAAGCTCGTCTGCAGAGACGATTCGACCGCAAGACGCTCCGCGATGCCTTCGAGACGCAGTTTCTCCGCTAGACTTTGCTCTCTCGTCGCTAACTCCGCAGCGAGTGAGCGCTTCTTGGCGAGATAAAAAAAATGACCCGCGCCCGCTCCGGCGACAATGCACACGGCTCCGGCGACTGCAGTTTCAATTACCATTATTCATTGCGACGCCCGTCTCGACACTCCTGTGTCTTGGAAGGCGTCAGGACCCAGTTCAATTGCACATCGTGAGGCTCCACCGGCACACGGGATACCCACTGTTCGTCGTATCCCACACCGCATGTCACTCCACGGACGGTCGCAAGCAACCGGTCGAAATAACCTCGACCCCGACCCAATCGCTGCCCGCTCGAGTCGAAGCCTACTCCTGGGACGAGGCAAAAGTCCAGTGCCTCGGGTGGGACGACGCCGCAATGAGGCGCTGGTTCCAGAATTCCAAACCGGCCTGCACACAATCCTTCTTCCAATTGTTCAATCCGGCAAACGTCGTAACCTCCTGTGGATGGGTTGAATCGGGGGAGACAGAGCACGGCCTGCGAACGCAATACGACGGATGCCAGGGGCCAAAGATTAATTTCGTCCGGGAGCGGCCAGGTCATCAAAATCGTCCGAGCTCGTTGGTACGCGGCGAGGTCGAGAATCCGTTGCATGACCCGGACTGCGGCCGTGGCCCGGACGGCTTCCGGTACCGAGGCAATCCGGCGCCGCAGTTCCGCGCGGAGGAGTTTTTTGTCATCGCTCGACACGCTCACGATGTGGACGACGATTGCAAATGCGCGACTCGAAGCAAGACGGGACTGCCCATCGACCTGGTTCCGCGAAGAATCTTGAGTGTCAATCCGCCGGGGGAATCGGTACTGTCGCCGGATGAAAGTGTTAACATTACCCAGCGGAGTCCATTCGGCGCTATGGACTCCCTCCCTCGCCTCCGGAAAACTGAACGTCACCGGATTGCGGACACTCACGGTTGGCTTGGCCGGTGCGGGCGTTCAGGGGTTCCTCGTTTTGGGAACGACCGGCGAATTTCCGCTGCTGAAAATGAGCGAACGCCTCAAGGCAATTGAAGCGGTGGTGCGCGGCGCACACGGCCTTCCCGTGACCGTGAACGTCAGCGACATTCGTCCCGATCGTGCAATGGATCTCGCGGCCGCCGCGAGTTCCGCCGGGGCTACGGCCATCGCCATCATGCCACCCCTGTTTTTTCCGCATACCCAGGACGATATCCTCGAGTACCTGCTCGCCGTGGCTAGCAAGACGAATCTGCCGATCGTGCTCTACAATTTTCAGGAGCGCTGCGGGAACAATCTGGAGGCAGAAACCGTTGCTCGGTTCATCCGACGTCACCCCATTGCCGGATTTAAGCAAAGTGGGGGTCGCTGGGAGTTCTTGCAGGAGCTTGTGGTCCTCGGCAGAAAACATCACTTCCCCGTTTTCACCGGTGCGGATACCCGCTTGGCGGAAGCCCTCAAGATCGGTGCGGCGGGTTGTGTCAGCGGATTGTCGAATTTTGCTCCGGAACTGCTTGTCGGCGTCCACTCGGCCGTGGATCGAGGCGACGAGGCCACGGCACGACGTCTCACCGGGCGCCTGCAAGAGATTGGGAAATTGTGTGATCAGCTCAGCTATCCACTCTGCGTGGTTTCCGGACTGGCCGCGCGCGGGTTTGATCCTGGCCTTTCGCGCCAGATTTACTCGCAGAAAAGTAAGACGGCGTGTCGCCAGTTGGAAAGACAGCTGAGAACTCGGTTTCGCCAATGGGGCCTGCCAGTTGAGCAGCCGTGACTTTCCAAGTGACTGTGAGGATTCGGCCGGTTCCCGGGCGGATCTTAAATTGTTCCCCGGGTGGCAAACCTTCCACCCAAAAAATTTCGCCCGACGCCGTCGTGGCCACGATCCGATGGCGACGGCCAGCGGCAGGTACTTTGCGATTCACGAAAAGGTTCTGCAGCTTTGCGGCTGCCAAAAAACCAAGGGGACGGAATCGATCGCCCGCTTGCCAGTGACGAACTCGTACGACCGGGCCCACGCGGTCCGCATCGAAATGCTCGATGCCGCGTTGCGGGGAGGGAACTTGATTGCCATTTTGGATCCTCCACCGGATCGGGCGGCCACCAAATTGAAATCGTCCTCCACGCCCGGCGAAGTCGACGTCGCGAGCCCGGTCGCAATGATCCAGCACCGGCAAGGAGACGTCGACTACAGTGCCGTCTAAGCGCCGTTGAATCCGTCGACCGGGACTCACCTCGACCGGAACTTCGGGTTCAATGCGCAGTCTTTCCGTCAGTTCAAACTCGGCGGATCCACCGAGGGACTGAATCTGATTTCGAATTACTGCGCGTTGAATCGCTAGCGGCAGCTTGGGAAATGGGGGCCGTCGCTTTGAATCCAGCCATTGTAGGGCCGAGCTGGACGACAGGCGGGCGTCGGCCGCGGTGATCTCGGCGGTCCGGCAAAGCAACGTGTCAATCGCCGGACAATATTGACGCCGCAGCAGCGGCAACAGTTCATTCCGGATCCGATTTCGGAGAATCTTGGAGTCTGCATTCGATGAATCTTCGCGCCAATTCCAATGCTGTTCACGGGCGAGTGCCTCCAACTCGGCGCGGGTGCGGTTGAGCAGGGGACGCAGCAGAGCCACGGAGGCATTTGCCGGCGATCGCGCCGTGGCGGTCATGGCTTCGAGCCCGAAGCCTCCTGCACCACGAAAGAGTCGGATCAGCACGGTTTCCGCCTGATCGCCCGCGTGATGCGCGAGGGCGATGCCGTGGGATTTAAAACGGATAGCGGTCCGGGCCAGGAAACGATGGCGAAGTGCGCGGGCCGCGGCCTCCATCGATTCGCCCGCTGCCGCTTGTCGCGCCGCAACCCGCCCCGTGCCCACCGAAGATGGCCACCCGAGCGAGCAAGCGAGCCGCCGGACGAATTGAGCATCGGCGTCGGAGTCAGCCCCCCGCAGGCCATGATGAAAATGGGCGACACGCAATTGCCACTGAAACTCCTTCGCGAGGAGAGAGAGGAGTTGAAGTAGGCAAACGGAGTCCAGGCCGCCGGAAACGGCTACGAGAATTCGCTCTCCGGGCGAAGGGAGTGCAGCGTCGAGGAGGCGGACCGCGTTCTGGGTGCTCAGTCGAGACACCCCGCCAGAGTAAGAGCAGATGGATCGTCGACAAAGGGATAACCGCAAAGCAAGGGGCGGCAAGGCCCCAACCACCGGATCAAGGGGGTAACCCCTCCAAGACAGGCGGAGCGGACGGAGAAGTCGGAGTCCTTCGTAGTAGCGAAGAAACCGTGGTGAAGTTGCAATCCTATAGGTAAACTACCTCACACCGGATATCCGAAGGAAACTACTCCAGTACAATATCCGGTTCCGTTCGCCGCGAGCGCACAGTGATTGCCAACGGATCGGAGCCACTGGCGTAAGAAAAGCGGTGTCGCCGCTGCGCTCTGCCACCGCAGTCCAAGACGTAGAGCGTTTGCCTAATAATCGCGGAGCGTCAAAAAGCGATGTCCATCAATCGACGGCGAATTGAGCTGCGGCGTCTTTACGCGCATGGCGCCTGGAGGCGGGTGAGCCAGTGAGCGGTGCGGTCGGCGAGTTCGATGGCATGGTCGCCGTGCAGTAGCTTCCAGTGGTCCCCCGGGATGTCTTCCACGACGAGGCCATCGGGCACGTGAGCGTCCCAGCCATTGTGGGCCTCAATTTCCCGGGTGACCCCAAAGGCCACGTCGCGATCGCGGGCCCGGAGGAGCACCACGAGACCACGATAAACCGGGCCAACGGGGAGGGTACGGGTGGCGCGGAATGACGCATCGAACAGGCGCTTTCGAGCCAGGGCCGCGGGATCGTTGGGTTCTCCCGGCGGCTGCAGGGCGGAGACTTCCCGGGCCCAGACGACGCGATTTTTCTGGCGCAACCGTTCGCCCAGGAAACGGAGGGCGGCAGCGGCGCCCAATCCGCGCAGGTGACGGAGGGTGGTGCGGACGGTTTCCAGCGGCGTGCGGCGGCGGAAGGCGTCCGGGGTGAACGCATCGTAGAGGAGGACCAGCGCGGGAGCCTCGTTCCGGCTGGCGAGCTGACGGGCCATCTCGAACGCGACCACGCCGCCGAGGGAATACCCGGCGAGTGCGATGGGCCCTGCCGGGTAGATGCGGCGGAGGCGGACGATCATCTCGCGAGCGAGGTCGGGGACGGTGTCGAGCGGGGATTCGTCGGCCGCGACGCCGGGGAACTGGAGGGCATCGCAGAAGCGGCCGATGGCGGCGGCGCGCTGGCGGACGATGTCGGAGATGTAATTCACGCCGGGGATGCCGGGGATGAAGAAAAGAACGGGGCCGCGGCCGGTACCGTGGATGACCCGGTCCGGGGCGGCCACGGGGCCCGGGCCGGAATCGGTTTGGCTCCCGAACTGGGCTGCGAGTCGGGAGATGGTGGGATGTTCGACGAGGGTGGTCAGGGACAGGCTCCAGCGGAGTTGCCGGCGGACCTCGAACATGAGCCGGACGGCGGAGAGCGAGTTACCGCCGATCTCGAAGAACGGGTCATGGATGCCGACCGGTTGGCGCCCGAGCACCGCTTCCCAGATCGCGGTCAGAGTTCGTTCGGTCTCGCTGCGGGGCGCGACGTGGGTGGCGTTGGCAGGCCGGATCTCGCGGGCCTGGGCGGCGAGGACGAGGCGGTCGATCTTGCCGGAAGCGGTCAGGGGCAGGGAGGGCAGTGCGATGAAGCGGGCGGGCACCATGTGGTCCGGCAAGCGGTGTCGAAGGAACCAGCCCCAGGCCGCGACGTCGGGGGGGGGCACGGGATCCGTGGGAACGACGAAGGCGGCGAGGGAGGTTTCGCCGCCCGCGTCCTCGAGAGCGACGACGGCGCATTGCCGGACGAGTTCGCAGGTGCCAAGGACGGCCTCGATCTCTCCGAGTTCGACGCGGAAGCCGCGGATTTTGACCTGGTGATCGAGGCGCCCGAGAATCTGGAAGGTTCCGTTGGGGAGGACGAGGGCGCGGTCGCGAGTCGCGAACAGGCGGGCGCCGGGCGCGGGATCGAAGGGATGGGGAATGAACTGGGCCCGGGTGGCCTCGGGATTGTTCAGGTAACCGCGGGCGATCTGGCCGCCGATGTGCAATTCGCCGGGCACGCCGATGGGGCAGAGGCGGCGGTTCGGGTCGAGCACGAAGGCCTCCATGCCGGGCGTGGGCCGGCCGACATCCGGCGCGGCGGGATCATCCTCCCGGGAGCAGGGGCGGGCGAGGCAGCCGCGGCCCTCGGTGCAGCCGTATAGGACCACCAGCTCGGTTCCCGGCATTCGGTCCAGGAATCGCTGCCGGACCCGGGGCGCGAACATTTCGCCCAAGCAGACCACCCGGCGGAGGGAGCGGCAGGCGAGGAAATCCTCGAGATCCAGCAGCAGGTTGAGCGCGCTGGGGGTCAGCCCGAGGAAGGTGATTTCGTGGCGGCGCACGAAGTCCGCGAACCGCGGCAAGTCCCGGTCGAAGCCGTCTGGCAGAATGAAGAGAGTGGCCCCGGAAGCCACGGACAACGCGGCCGACAGGGTGAACGTCGTGCCGGAGTCGGACACCAGGAGAGTGCGTTGGTTTTTGGAACCGGCGGTCAGGGCGCGACGAAAACCGAACTCCTCGACGACGATTTTCGGAGTTCCCGTGGAACCGGAGGTCAGGAAGAGGTAGGCGGCGTCCCGGGGGGTGGCCCGATGTTCGGGCGGGGAATCCGGCAGCTCCCGCCAATGGTCGGCGAGGTCCTCCCAGGGCACGACCACGGAGGAAGAGTTCGTGAGGTGGCTGCCATCGACGCGGCACGTCAGGATGACCGCGGGGCGAACCGTTTCGAGGACCGCCGTGAGACGGGGGATGGGGGTCCGGGGATCGAGGAGGAGCAGGGCGCCCCCGGCCTTGTGGACCGCGAACGCGGCAGTGACGAGGTCGACGGATCTCCTCAGGGCGATGGCCACGACGGGTTCGGCGCCGACGCCAAGGGCTTGGAAGTGGTGGGCGAGTTGATTGGCCCGGCAGTCCAGTTCGCGGAACGTGACCTGCACGTCACCATCGACGACGGCCACGGCGTCGGGATGATCGCGGGCCCAAGCCTCGAGGAGGCGGTGGGGAAAGTTGGGCTCAGTGGTGGCGGGCTTGCCCCGGGACCCGCTGAGCAGGGTCTCCCGCTCGGCGGCCGTCATCGGGTCGGCCTCCGGGAGAAGGTCCGGACCGGCGATGTGAACTCCCGAGGTGTCCGTCATGATCGGGCGCGGCGGGGCATTAGCGGAACGAACTCCTGGCGGCGGTCAGGCATTCCTGCAATTGCGACGCCAGGTGGTCGATGTGGGGTGGCAGGAACATGCTGTCATGATCGCCGGGGACGTCCCGGATGCTCAAGCCGCCCGTAGAAAGCCTTTCCCAACCAGCGGAACGGCTGCGCGGGGAAAGCTTCTCGGTGCGCCGGAAGAGCGTCAGGTGGCCAAGGTAGTCGCTGGACGGCTGGTAGCGCCGGGCAGCCTCGCGGAGGCCGAAATGGATTTCGTGGAGGCGGACGAACTGATCCAGTTCGAGCGCCCCCGGCAGCCCGCCGTGCTGGCGCAACCGTTCGTGGACTTGTGGGAGGAAGGCGCGGAAGTCGACGGCCCTCCAGCATTGGAGACAGGCGCGGCGACCGGCCTCCGGCACGCCGTGGGTCCGGAGGAAATAATCGATCTCCGATTCCGTCGTTACGCGCGCGGGGCGGGCCTCGGCGGACGGGGCCGTCGAATCGAGGAGGGCGAGGAGGGCGACGGGCTGTCCGGTCGCCTGGAGTTGACGGGCGATCTCGAACGCAATGACACCACCGAGGGACCAGCCACCGAGCAGGTAGGGGCCGGCGGGTTGCAGTTCCCGGATCGACCTGAGGTAGAGCGAGGCGAGTGCCTCAATGTCATCGGCGGTGTTCGCGGGAGCATGGAGGGCGGGATGTTCGAGGCCGAAAAAGGCTTGGTCCGGGTTCAGGCGGCCGGCGAGGGCAAAGTAGGGGATGACCTGGCCGCCGACGGGATGGACGCAGAAGAACGGCGGATGAAGGGATCCTTCCGTGATCCGGACCACGGAGGCCGGTAGCGCGGTCCGACGGAGTACCTGTACGGCGGCGGCGAAGGTGCGCAGCGTTGGCTGCCGGAAGAGCAGCGAGATGGGCGCCCGGATCCCGAGCTGATCCCGGATCCGGGCGACCAGCGTGACAGCCAGGAGGGAGTGGCCACCGAGGTCGAAGAAATTGTCGTGGATGCCGACGGTTTCGCGGCGGAGGAGGGTTTGCCAGACCTCGGCGATGGCCTGTTCGAAGTCGGTGCAAGGGAGGACGAACCCGGTGCCCGTGGGGAGTTCGGTGCCGGAGCCATCGCGCAAGGCGCGGCGGTCAATCTTGCCGTTGACGTTGAGCGGGAGGGCCGGCAGGGAAAGGAACCGTGCCGGGATCATGTAGTCGGGCAGCCGTTGGGCGAGCCATTCGCGCAGGCGGATGCTGGCGAGAGGGATGGAGTCCCGGGGGACGAGGCAGGCGACGAGGGAGGGTAAGCCGTCGGGCCCGGGTTGGGTGATGACGGCGCAGGCGGCGAGGTCCGGATGGGTGGCGAGGATGGCTTCGACTTCGCCGGGTTCGACCCGGAAACCTCGGATCTTGACCTGATCATCGAGACGGCCCGCGAACTCGATGGTTCCATCCGGCAAGCAACGGGCGAGGTCACCCGTGCGATACATCCGTTGGTGAGGATCTGGGGCGAGGGGGTCCGGGAGGAAGGCCGAGGCGGTGAGCTCCGGCTGGTTCAGGTAGCCGTGGGCGAGTCCGTCCCCGCCGGTGTGGAGGATGCCACGGACTCCGATGGGCACGAGTTGGCCGCGGTCGTCCAGGATGCGGACCCAGGTTCCGTGAATCGGACGGCCGATGGGGACGGAGTGTCCGGCGGGAGGAGGTTGGAGCATCGGGTGACAACACGTGAAGGTGGTGTTCTCCGTGGGGCCGTAGCCGTTGATCAGGCGGCGGGAGCCGGGGCGGGCGAGGAAGCGAGCCACCGACTCCGGCGGGAGGACGTCGCCGCCGGCGAGGAGCTGGCTGACGCCATCCAGGGACTCGGGGGAATGTTCCATGACGGCACGGAAGAGCGCGGAGGTGAGCCAGAGGGTGGTGACCCGGTGCTTTGCGAGCAGGGCTCCAAGCTCGTGAATCTCCAAGGTGCGCGGGGGGGCGACAACCAAGCGGGCTCCATTGAGGAGCGCTCCCCAGATTTCGAAGGTGGAGGCATCGAAGGCGAGCGGCGCGAGTTGGAGGATGACCTCGCGGGGGTTGAGGTCGACATAGTTGGGCCGGACGACGAGGCGTACGATTCCAAGATGGGGGACAAGAGCTCCTTTGGGCACGCCTGACGTGCCCGAGGTATGCATGACGTAGGCAAGGTGGTGCGGGGAGACGCGGGCCGGAGGGTTCGGGGCATCCGCGTCCCCGGGGGGCTGGGGGATGTCCTCGAGCACGAAAACGCGGAGTCCGGTGTCCTCGCGAGGGAGTCGATGCAGGAGGTGGCGCTGGACGAGGATCTGGCCGGGTTTGGCGTCTTCCAGGAGGAGTGCCATCCTGGCGGCCGGGAGGTGCGGGTCCAGTGGGAGGTAGGCTCCCCCCGACTTCAGGACGGCGACCAAGGCAACGAGCATCTCGACGGATCGATCGACGCAAAGCCCGACAATTCCGTCGGGGCCGACGGCGTGGGAGCGGAGGAAATGCGCCACGTGATTGGCTCGGCGGTCGAGTTCGCGATAGGTGAGTTCGGTGCCTTCGAACACGACGGCGACGGCGTCGGGGGTTCGATCCGCCTGATCTTCGAAGAGCTCGTGGACGCAGCGGTCGCGCGGGTAATCGGCGGCGGTGTGGTTCCACTCCACGAGCAGTTGATGGCGCTCGGGTGGAGTGAGCAGATCGGCCTCGAAGACCGGGCGGTCGGGGTGGGCGAGGAGGGAATCGAGGAGGGTCAGGAAGTGACCGGCGAAGCGCTCGACGGTGGGGGCGTCGAAGAGGGCGGTGGCGTAGGAGACGTAACCGGCCCACGCACCGGGCGTGGCCCAAAGATGGAGTTCGATGTCGAAGTGGGTGGTGGTGCCGGCGAGGCGGTGGGGGCGGACCTCGAGGCCGTCGAGGGCGAGCAGTTGGGCGGGGGCGTTCTGGAGGGCGAAGAGGACCTGGAAGAGGGGATGTCGATTGGGATGGCGGACCGGATTGAGTTCCTCGACGAGTTTCTCGAAGGGCAGATCCTGGTGCTCGAAGGCGGCGAGGGCGGAGCCGCGGACGCGGGCGAGGAACTCGCGGAAGGAGGGATTGCCGGAGAGATCGACACGGAGGGCGAGGGTGTTCGCGAAGAGGCCGATCAGCGGTTCGAGTTCCGCGTGGCGTCGGTTGGCGATGGGGGTGCCGAGGAGGAAATCGGTCTGGTTGGAGTAGCGGGCGAGGAGGATTTGGAAAACGGCGAGGAGGGACATGAAGGGGGTGAGCCCTTCGGAGCGGTGGAGCTCGGCTAGGCGGGCGGCGAGCGGAGCGGGGATGGTGAAATCGTGGGAGGCGCCGGCGTAGGAGACGGCGGTGGGGTGCGGATGATCGGTGGGCAGTTCGAGGGTGGGCGCACCGGCGAGGGCTTCGCGCCAGTAGTCGGTCTGGCGCTGGAGCTCGGCGCCCTGGAGCCAGTCACGCTGCCGGAGGGCGAAGTCGGGGTACTGGACCGGGAGCGGGGGGAGGGGTGAGGGGCGGTCGTCGCGGAAGGCGGCGTAGAGCGCGGCGAGTTCGCGGTGGAAGACGCCGATGGACCAGCCGTCGGAGACGATGTGATGGAAGGTGCGGGAGAAGACGTGATCGTCGGCGGCGAGTTTGATCAGGGCGACGCGGAGGAGCGGGGCCACGTCAAGGCGGAAGGGGCTGGAGGCTTGGGTGCGGAGGAGTCGATCGAGCGCGGCCGACCTGGCTTCGGCGGGCAGCGCGGAGAGGTCCTCGAGAGGCAGTGCCAGGCGAAGAATCGGGAGGATGACCTGGACGGGGTGGCCGTCGATTTCGACCAAGGAAGTGCGGAGGGATTCGTGGCGGTCGACGAGGTGCTGGAGTGCGAGCTGGAGCGCGTGGGGATCGAGGGGGCCGCGGAGGCGCAGGGCGCTCGAAATATGGTAGGCGGTGGAATGTCCTTCGAGCCGGTCGAGGAACCAGAGGCGCTGCTGGGCAAAGGAGAGCGGGACGTGATCCGAGCTGCCGGCCCGGCGGGTGATGGGGGGCAGAACCGGGGTGGTGGGAGCGGGCGCGCTCTCAAGGCGGGCGAGGAGCCCGGCGATGGTGGGGGCGTCGAAGATGGCGCGGATCGGGAGGTCGTGATTCAGGACGAGGCGGAGACGGGCGACGAGCTGGACGGCGAGAAGGGAGTGACCGCCGAGGTCGAAGAAATTGTCGTGGATGCCGACGGCTTCGCGGCGGAGGAGGGTTTGCCAGACCCCGGCGATGGCCCGTTCGAGATCGGTGCGCGGGGCGACGAACTCGGTGCCGGTGGCGAGTTCGGTGCCGGGAAGGTTCTGGAGTCCCGTGCGGTCGACTTTGCCGCTGGCGTTGAGGGGCACGGAGGGCAGGGAGAGGAACCGTGCCGGGACCATGTAGTCGGGGAGCTTCAACGCGAGCCACTCGCGCAGGTGGCGGATGGGGGAGGAGCGTCCGGCGCGGAAGACGACGAAGGCGCGCAGGCCCATGTCCCCGTCCTCCTCGCGACGCGCGATCACCGCGGCGTTGGCGACGTCGGGATGGGTGGCGAGGACGGCCTCGACCTCCCCGGGTTCAACGCGGTTGCCGCGGATCTTGACCTGATGATCGATGCGGCCGAGGTAGTCGAGGCGTCCGTCAGCGGTCCAGCGGACGAGGTCGCCGGTGCGATAGAGGAGGGCGGCTGGGTCGAAGGGGTCGGGGAGGAAGCGTTCGGCGGTGAGATCGGGGCGTTGGCGGTAACCGCGGGCGAGGCAGACGCCGCCGAGCCAGAGTTCGCCGGGGATGCCGATGGGCTGGAGTGCTCCGCGGGAGTCGAGGATGCGGACGTGGCAGTTGGAGATGGGCTTTCCGATGGAGGGGAGGAGGGGCCAGTCGGCAGGGGGACCATCGAGGAGCTCGGCGGTGGCGACGTGGGTTTCGGTGGGGCCGTAATGATTCCAGAGGTGGCAGTCGGGGAGTCGTTCGAGGAAGGCGCGGATGGCACGGCTGATACGGAGCTGTTCGCCGGCGATGATGAGCTCGCGCAGCTCGAGGGGTAGGGATGGGTTGGCGCCGGCGGCCACGGCGAGGTGCTCGAGCATGACCGGGGGGATGAAGAGGCGGTGGACGCGTGCGCGACTGATTTCGGCAAGGAGAGCGGGAGGATCGCGGCGGAGGGCGTCGGGGATGAGGAGGAGGGTGCTACCGGAAAGCCAGGCGGCGAAGATCTCGGCGAAGGAGGCGTCGAAGCCGAGGCTGGCGAACTGAAGGGTGCGATGGCCCGGGCCGAGGCTGGACTGGGCGCAGTGCCAGTGCATGAGGTTGACGAGGGCCCGATGGGGGAGTTCGACGCCCTTGGGTTGGCCGGTGGAGCCGGAGGTGAAGAGGACGTAGGCGAGGTGGTCGGGTGAGATCGGTGCGGGGTCCGCAGCCGCGAGCGGCAGGGTATCGGCGTGGGTGGGCTCGGGGTCGTCGACGAGCAGGGCGAGGGGCTGCGGAGCGTTGGGTGCGGCGGCGGGCTCGAAGAGCGCGAGGAGCGAGCGGCGGGTGAGGAGGACCGGGGCTTGGGCGGTGTCGAGAATGGTGCGGAGGCGCTGGGGCGGGAGAACGGGATCGAGGGCGACGTAGGCGCCGCCGGCCTTAAGGATGGCGAGGAGGGCGACGGGGAGGTCGAGGGAGCGATCGAGGCAGAGGCCGACGGGCACGTCGGGGCCGACGCCGAGGGCGCGGAGGCGGCGGGAGAGGCGGTTGGCTTGGTCGTCGAGTTGGCGATAGGAGAGTGAGGCGCCCTCGAAGATGGCGGCGAGGGCGTCGGGGGAACGTTGGACCTGGGCTTCGAAGAGTTGGTGGATGCAGCGGTCGTGGGGGTAATCGGCGGCGGTGTCGTTCCAGTCGACGAGTAGTTGGTGTCGCTCGGTCGGGGTGAGCAGCTCGGCTTCCTGAACCGGGAGATCGGGGTGGAGGAGGAGGGAATCGAGGAGGGTGAGGAAATGGCCGGTGAGCCGCTCGACGGTGGGGGCGTCGAAGAGGGCGGTGGCGTAGGAGATGGAGCCGGCCCAGGCGCCGGGCGTGGCCCAGAGATGGAGTTCGAGGTCGAAGTGGGTGGTGGTGCCGGCGAGGCGGTGGCGTTGGACGTCGAGCGCGTCGAGGGAGAGCGGTGAGTTCGGCGCGTTTTGGAGCGCGAAGAGCACCTGGAAGAGGGGATGCCGGCCGGGGTGGCGGGGCGGGTTGAGATCCTCGACGAGTTTCTCGAAGGGGAGATCCTGGTGATCGAAGGCGTCGAGGGCGGCGCTGCGCACGCGGGCAAGCAATTCGCGGAAGGAAGGGTTGCCGGAGAGATCGGCGCGGAGGGCAAGGGTGTTGACGAAGAAGCCGAGGAGCGGTTCGAGCTCGGCGAGGCGTCGGTTGGCGATGGGGGTGCCGACGAGGAACTCGGTCTGGCTGGAGTAACGGGCGAGGAGGATTTGGAAGACGGCGAGGAAAGACATGAAGGGGGTGAGCCCCTCGGAGCGGTCGAGTTCGGCGAGGCGGGCGGCGAGCGGAGCGGGGATGGTGAAGCTGTGGGCGGCGCCGGCGTAGGAGACGGAGGCGGGGCGCGGTCGGTCGGTGGGGAGTTCGAGAGTCGGCGCGCCGGTGAGGGTTTGGCGCCAAAAATCCGTCTGACGCTGGAGTTCGGCGCCTTGGAGCCAGTTGCGCTGCCAGAGGGCGAAGTCGGGATATTGGACGGGGAGCGTGGCGAGGGCTTGGTCGCGGGCGTCCCCGGGCAGCGGGGAAAGGTCATGGAGCGGGAGGGGGATCCCGAGCGCGGGCGCGACGGTTTGGACAGGGGAGCCGTCGATTTGGACGAAGGAGGTGCGGAGGGATTCGTGACGGTCGACGAGGGCTCGGAGGGCGAGTTGGAGGGCGTGGGGATCGAGGGGGCCGCGGAAGCGCAGCGCGCCCGAGATGTGATAGGCGGTGGAATCGCCTTCGAGCCGGTCGAGGAACCAGAGTCTTTGCTGGGCGAAAGAGAGGGGGATCTCTACATGGTTCTCGGGCCGGCGGGTGATGGGGGGCAGAGCCGCGGCGGACGAAGCTGGGGTGGTCTCGAGGCGGGCGAGCAGTCCGGCGATGGTGGGTGAATCGAAGATGGCCCGGAGCGGGAGGTCGTGGTTCAGGATGGGTCGGAGACGGGCGACGAGTTGGACGGCGAGGAGGGAGTGGCCGCCGAGGTCGAAGAAATTGTCGTGGATGCCGACGGCTTCGCGGTGGAGGAGGGATTGCCAGACATCGGCGAGGGCGCGTTCGAGGTCGGAGCGCGGGACGACGAACTCGGTGCCGGAGGCGAGTTCGGTGCCGGTGGTTTCGAGCAGGGCGCGGCGGTCGATTTTCCCTTGGGGAGTGAGGGGCAGGGAATCGAGGAGCATGAACGCCGCGGGGATCATGTAGTCCGGAAGGGATCGGGCGAGTGTGGCGCGGAGGGTCGTGGCGG
>CAMAUY010000080.1 GCA_945861565.1 Akkermansia muciniphila | reverse complement strand
TGGTCAGTGGTCAGTGGTCAGTGGTCAGTGGTCAGTGGTCAGTGGTCAGTGGTCAGTGGTCAGTGGTCAGTGGTCAGTGGTCAGTGGTCAGTGGTCAGTGGTCAGTGGTCAGTGGTCAGTGGTCAGGGATCGGGGGGCGAGTTTTCTTGCGGAGGAATGGGGTCGAGTTGGGATTCTTCCCGATCAAGTTGATCGTCCGTTAGGCGCGTGACGGCGCCGGGATTCTCTGAGCTCGATGGGTCGTTCGGTCGGGGTCCGACAAGCACAACGAATTCGCCTTTACGCGGTTTTCGTTTCCACTCGGCCGTCACGTCTGCGGGACTCCCTCGAAGGAGCTCTTCAAATCGCTTCGTCAACTCCCGAGCCAGAACGACCTTGCGGTCCGGCACTAGGGTGGTGAATTCCATCAGGAGTTTCTCGACACGATACGGAGATTCGTAGAGCACGATCGTGCCGGGCAGTTGGGTGAGTTCGGCCAACCGCCGACTGCGTTGGCCGGATTTCACGGGCAAGAACCCTGCGAAATGAAATTCGTCAGTCGGCAAGCCGCTGGCCGTCAATGCGGCGACCAGGGCACACGCTCCCGGAATTGCCTCCACGCGCAGTCCGGCGCGGACGGCGGATGCGACCACGCGTTGGCCGGGATCACTGATTCCAGGAGTGCCGGCGTCGGTTACAAGGGCGACAATCTGGCCCCGCTGCAGCCGATCCAAGATCTCCTCGCCACGGCGTCGTTCATTGAATTTAAAGTAGCTGATCAGCGGTTTATGAATGCTGAAATGCCGCAGCAGATTGGCCGTATGCCGCGTGTCCTCGGCGGCGATGACATCGGCCCCGCGGAGCACACGGAGCGCGCGCAGCGTGATGTCCTCGAGGTTTCCGATGGGCGTGGCCACCAGATAAAGTGTGCCGGGCGTCAACGGAGGAAGTTCAGTGGCCATGAGACATCAGAAGAAACCAAGCGCGGTCTGGAGGCAATCTGTACTCCAGCGGTCGTTCTTGCAATCACGCCATAACACTACCACGATCGTGGCATGAATACGACCGTGCAATTGGATGCGTCGAATCGAATCGTCCTTTCCCGCGAACTCCGGCGTGCAGCCGCAATCCCGCGACGACAGACCCTCAATGCCTCCGTCACACCCGGGCGAATCGTCCTCGAAGTCCCAGAATACTCGGCAGGCAAAATCGTCCGCAAAGGAAGACTTAAGGTTTGGTTGGGTGTGACACCGCCGACTCCGATTGCCGACGCGGTTGCCACGGTCCGGGACTACCAGCGATGACCTTTCTGGATACGGGAATCCTAGTCGGGGCGCTTCTCGCGAAACATCCGGAACATGATCTCTGCCGTGAAGTCCTTGAGAGTGAGGACCACCCGCTGACTAACTCCCATGCATTGGCTGAGTGCTTCGCAACTCTCACCGGTTTCTACAAGGTTCCTGTCTCGGCCGCAGCCGAACTGACACTCGGTTTGCGGGACGTCGTCGTCGTTCAGCCGCTATCCCCCGACGACTATGAAACCGCTATCCGGGAGGCCCAAAAGCGAGGAGTCATGGGTGGAGGGATCTACGATTCGCTGCATGCGACCTTTGCTCGGAGAATGGGGTGCAAACGGGTTGTGACGCGAAATCCTTCGCACTTCGCCCATGTCGCGCCCGATTTGGAAATTCTCTCTCCGTAGGCAAGCATACCGGACCAACGCACTATTCGTGACCCATTCCGTGATCCCTGGTCCAAACTCGGGCTTTTGGGTCCAACTCCGGTTTTGTTTTTGATGCCGGACTGTTCGGATTCTGATTTGCTCCCTTAACAACCATGTGGGTCTACCTCCTGCTGGCCGCTGCCTTCGCATTCTCCGCGTGGGTGTTCTACCGACTTACCCAGGGCGGGAGAGACGGAGACGTGTTGTTGCCCCGGACTGGGCTCATTGGCTGGCTGTTGCTCCTCGCCATTCTCGTGCTGGTATGGCTGCCGTTTGGCGTCACCCTGCCCCTGCTGATCCCGGTGGCATTGATCTTTTCGTATACGTGGGCACCCAGCCTGATGGGATGGCTCTTCAAGCCGCTCTGGGCCGTCTTTGACGGAGGGCAAGAAGAAATCGAACCGAAGCCGTTTTATCACCGGGTCGCCGCGCACCGAAACAAGGGGCACTACGACCTGGCGGTTCATGAAGTGATGCAGCAGCTGGCCGAGTTCCCGGGCGACTTTGAGGGAATGATGCTCCTGGCCGAGTTGCAGTCGGAGCAGCTCATGGATGTCAATGGAGCGATTCAGACACTGGAGCAGATTATCGCCACACCGGGAAGGTCGGACCGGGAGCAGATCCTGGCCCTCAATCGAATCGCTGATCTGCATGTGCGTCGTGAGGACCGTGCCGCTGCTCGTAACACGTTATTGAGGGTGGTCAACGGTTGGCCCAGGTCCGATCCGGCGCATTTCGCTGAAACACGCATGGCGCATCTCCCGACCGACGAAGTGATGGCGGCACTTCGGGAGACACGGGTGGTGCCGATGCGAGAGTTTCCACAGAACATCGGGCTGCAGTCACCGCCGGGGAGCGTGAGTGCTCCGTATGCCAATGCAAATGAGCGGGCGACGGAGTTGCTGAATCGTCTGAAGAAGCGTCCCGACGACTGGGAGGCACGCGAGGCGCTGGCGATCCTTTATGGGAATCATTTCCGGCGGGCGGATCTGGCGAACGAGCAATTCGAACAGTTGGTAAACCTTTCCCGGCAGCCTGAGAAAGCGGTGGCCCGTTGGATGAACCAATGGGCGGACCTCCATTTGGGAACGTTTGATGATTTGCCGGCAGCGCGGGGTATCCTCGAGCGAATCCGTGATCGGTTCCCGGGTACTGTCTGGGCCGACAGCGCCCAGCTTCGTTTGGCGCGAATGGGTCCCGGAACCGGTGGAGCCCCTCTGCCCAAGACGTTAAAGATTGGCAACTACGAACAAAACATCGGGCTGACGCAGTCCAATCCGTTTGAACAGCGACAAGCGGGCAAGGGGGGGAAGGACGCTGGCTGAGATCTCCGACGGATTCCGAGGTCTGTTGGCTTTGGATCGCCTACTTCAGTTCCGCCCAATCTTCATGTCGGAACCGGTCCCACACCCAGCGAAAATCTGGGTTCGTGGAGTTGCCGCCGGTCCAGCCAAAGCTGGCTTTTCCGGCGGCGGAATCGGTGGCGGCCTTGATCGTCGCCGGGTCCACCCACCGCCGCCCCTCCGCGTGCCCGTCCGCAAAGGTGAAGGTGCTGAAAACGCCGTGGAAAATCGCGAATGGATCCACCCAGCCCGGCGGGCTGACGCTGATCCCCCAGGTCCCGTTGTTGAAATCCCGTGGGTCGCATTCTTCGATGAAGGTCAAGGCACTGGATGTGGCGGAGATTCCGGAGGTCTTGGTGTAGAATCGGACACCGGCCCAACCACCCCCGCCGTTCATTCCTTCGGACTTCGAGTAGCTGTCGAACGCCCAGCCCACGCCCGGCTTCAGTCGTTTCGTACGCAAGTCGCCAGGGCAATGATACGAATCGTACGATGCGATATACTTGAACATCGGAGAATTACTGAAACCAACCCGAACCCGGCGCATTGCCTCGCTCGGCGAGTTGCCGGGAGTGAGGCGAGGCGTCGGTCCGGGCCAATACCCGCCGCCGACCATGGGCTGCCCGTTCCAGACGGTTGGAATGATGACATCCCGGTTGTCGTCGGCATAAAGAACGAACCCCAGCCCGAGTTGCTTCTGGTTGTTGAGGCAGGCGGCCCCGGTCGCCTTGAGTTTCGCCTTGGCCAAAGCCGGCAGGAGCATCCCGGCCAGGATGGCGATGATCGCAATCACCACCAGCAGTTCAATCAGGGTGAACCCGAGGGCGACGGCCTGGGGACGGAGAGTTGATCGAGAGTGCATAAATGATTCGTGGGATTTCGTGGCTTTTCTGATCGCGATTGAACATTAAGGAAAGAAGAATCTCACGCGGCGCGACGCCGTGAGTTATTGGATCAGCCGTGGAACATTGTAACATTATAATGCGGATTCTTGCCAGGTCCTATCAATTCAATTGCGGCCCGCATCCGCCGGTCTTTAGCCGCGTAGCACAAATAAAGGGACAGGTCATTAGTGATGGAACGGATGCTCCTGTCCCACGGGTAAGCCCTAGAGGCTATGGGATTTCTCGCCCACGTTGATCCGGAGCGGAAAGCCCCCGAGTTCGTTGTCCTTAACTCACACCACCCCGTGCTTCCCCTTGCATTCCGGGCAGTGAAGCAGCATTTTTTCATCCTCCCATGAAAACGCTCTTGTGGTCGTGTTGCTTCTTTGCGGTGGTGGCCATCGCCCGCGCCGCCGTTCAGCCGGATATCGAATACGCCCACGTCGGAGGCGAAAGCCTGCGGCTTGATGCCTCCGTGCCGCAAGGCCCAGGGCCGTTTCCTGCCGCAATCCTCGTGCATGGCGGGGGATGGATGAACGGGGATAAATCTGGCGGACCCGGCAAGGGTTTTATGGTGCCGATGCACGAACCGCTCGAGCGTGGCGGCTTCGCCTGGTTCTCGATCAATTACCGACTCGCACCCAAGCACCCGTACCCCGCCTGTGTTGACGACGTGCTGACGGCCATCCGGTGGGTGAAATCACACGCCGCCGAGTATCGCGTCGATCCAAGTCGCATCGCCCTCTCCGGCGAATCGGCCGGCGGCCATCTCGTGGCCCTGGCCGCGGTGCGGGCCGATGCCGGCACGCGCGTCGCCGCGGTGATCCCGTTCTATGGCCTCTTCGACCTGACGGGCGACCTCAAGCCCGGGGCGGAACTCCCCACTCATTTTGCCCGTTTATTCGGCCGCACGAATTTGGATGAACGCGCGCAGATCCTCATGCGCGAGGCGTCGCCGATGCAGAGGGTCAAGGAAGGTCTGCCGCCATTCCTGTTGGTGCATGGGACCGCCGACGCTGCGGTGCCGTTCCAACAATCGGTGCTTCTGCAGGCGAAACTGCGCGAGCACGCTGTGCCGTGCGACCTCCTTACCATCAAGGACGGCGTGCATGGAATGATTTCGTGGGATGTCGTTGCGCCCGACTACAAGCAGCAGGTCGTGACCTGGATTGCGAAAGTCTTGAACGCCGGTCCGGTGAACCTAGTTAAGCCCTAATATATGACGCCCTTTCAGGGCTGCCACCCCCCCACCTCGCCCGCTTTTCCGAGCGGAAGCACGCCGCGCTGGAGGCGTTGAAGAAGTCGCTGCGCCACCAAGCCTGCACCGGAGAACTCTGAAATGAAACCGGGCCCGCCAATCCTAGCCCTGCAAGGGCGAAATGGGATAGCCCGGGGTGAAGCCCCGGGTAATCATCGAACCCGGGGCCCATGTTCTGGCCCTACGGAAGATCCGTCGCCCCCATCAGGAATCGGTCGCATTCGCGGGCGGCACCTCGACCTTCGTTGAAGGCCCAGACAACGAGACTCTGTCCGCGCCGACAATCTCCCGCGGCGAACACCTTGGGAATGCTCGTCTGGAAGCGGCCGTGATCGGCCTTGATGTTGCTGCGGGTATCGCGTTCGACGGCAAGCGATTCGAGCAAGGGTTGCTCCGGTCCGAGGAAGCCCATTGCCAAGAGGACGAGTTGTGCGGGAACCACTCGACTGGTGCCGGGCACGTCCTGAGGGACAAACTGTCCTTTGTCATTCTTTGTCCACTGAATTTCAACCAGTTCCACGCCCGACACCTGGCCGCCGGCATCCGCGAAGAATTTCTTCGCTGTCGTTAAGTAAACGCGCGGGTCGGCACCGAACTTTGCCTTCGCCTCCTCCTGTCCGTAGTCGAGCTTGTAGGTCTTTGGCCACTCAGGCCAGGGGTTGTCGGCTGCCCGTTTCTCGGGAGGTCGCGGCAGAATCTCCACCTGGACGAGGCTCTTACAGCCGTGTCGCATCGAAGTGCCGACGCAATCGGTACCGGTGTCGCCGCCGCCGATGACGATGACATCCTTGTTTTCGGCGGAAACGAAGCCACCGTTGCGTTGGCCGGAAAGAACGGCTTGGGTGTTGGCCGTCAGGAACTCCATCGCGAAGTGAACTCCTTTGAAATTACGACCATCGATGGGCAGATCTCTCGGTTTGGTGGCTCCGGTACTGAGAACGACGGCATCGAATTCGTCCAGAAGTTGGCGGGCGGGCAGATCCCGTCCGACTTCGGTTTTGCAAACAAACTGGATCCCTTCGGCTTCCATCAGCTTTAGCCGTCGCATCACCACGGACTGCTTCTCCAATTTCATATTGGGAATGCCGTACATGAGCAATCCGCCGGGCCGATCGGCCCGTTCGAAAACGGTGACGCTGTGTCCCACCCGATTTAATTGTGCGGCGGCGGACAGTCCGGCGGGGCCGGATCCGACGATAGCCACTTTTTTGCCGGTGCGCTGCTTCGGGGCTTCGGGGATTACCCAGCCTTCCTCCCAACCTTTATCGATGATGGTACACTCGATATTCTTGATCGTAACGGGAGGATCATTGATACCGAGGACGCACGCCCCTTCGCACGGGGCAGGGCAGACGCGCCCGGTGAATTCGGGAAAGTTGTTGGTTTTGTGAAGGCGCTCGAGCGCCTCCTTCCACAATCCCCGATAGATAAGGTCGTTCCATTCCGGGATCAGGTTGTTGATCGGGCAGCCGCTGGCCATCCCGGAAATGAGCTGGCCGGTGTGGCAGAACGGAACGCCACAGTCCATGCAACGAGCCGCCTGCTCGCGCAGCTTGGACTCGGGCATGTGATCGTGGAATTCGTTCCAGTCGCGGATGCGTTGCAGTGCATCGCGATCGAGCGGTAGTTCGCGGAGGTATTCGAGAAATCCGGTGGGCTTGCCCATGGTTCGCTTTTGGTAATTCGTTAAGAAATTGAACAGAGAGGAAATCAGTCTTCCGGAGGGCTGGCGAGCAGCGTTAACCGCCGCCAATCCGTCGGAATACCGGGAGAGAGGCCGATATCAGCCTCCTCCCAGGCGCGAAATGTCCCGCGAATTTGCTTCAAAGGCGGCATTGATGGCATCCTCTCCCGTGAGGCCTGCCTTCTTGGCCTCGTCGATCGCCTGGAGGACGCGTTTGTAGTCGCGTGGCATGATCTTCACAAACTTTGGCAGGACCGCATCCCATCGCGACAATACATCGCGCCCTCGCGCGCTGCCGGTGAATGCGATATGCCGCTCAATCATGGCCTTCAGTTCGCTCGCTTCCGTCGGGTTGGTGACCGATTCTAGCTCCACCATCTGCGTATTACATTTCAGGGGGACACGGTTGGTTTCGTCGAGGATATAGGCAACACCCCCGCTCATCCCGGCGGCGAAGTTCCGGCCGGTGGATCCCAGCACCACCACAACGCCGGCGGTCATGTATTCGCAGCCGTGGTCTCCCACCCCTTCGACGACTGCGCGCACGCCGGAATTGCGGACGCAGAACCGCTCGCCGGCCATGCCGCGGATGTAGGCTTCGCCATTCGTCGCTCCGTAAAATGCGACGTTGCCGATGATGATATTTTCTTCCGCTTTGAATTTCGAGCCGGTCGGCGGAGTAATAATAATCTTCCCGCCAGAAAGCCCTTTGCCGCAGTAATCATTGGCGTCGCCTTCGAGCCGGAGCGTGATTCCCGGCGGAACGAACGCGCCGAAGCTCTGGCCAGCACTGCCCCGGAAGTTGAGTTGAATCGTGCCGTCCGGCAGGCCGTCGGCCCCGTACCGTTTCGTTACTTCGTTTCCGAGAATTGTCCCGACGACCCGGTTGACATTGCGAATTGGCAACGTGACTTGGACCTTTTCCTTCCGTTCGAGCGCCGGGCGGGCGAGCTCGAGCAGGAGAGTGAGATCCATCGACTTGTCCAGGCCATGATCCTGATTTTTCTGGCAGTAGCGCCCCACATCGGCATCCGCTTCCGGGCGACGGAGGATGTTTGATAAATCCAGGCCTTTCGCCTTCCAGTGGTCGATCGCCTGACGCGCTTCCAGCCGGTCAACCCGGCCCACCATCTCCACCAGCGTGCGGAATCCAAGCCGCGCCATCAGCTCCCGGACTTCCTGGGCGATGAAACGCATGAAGTTTACGGCGTGGGCGGGGTCGCCCGTAAACTTTGCCCGCAGGTCCGGATTCTGAGTGGCGACACCCACCGGGCAGGTGTTCAGGTGGCAAACGCGCATCATGATGCATCCGAGCGAAACCAGCGGGGCTGTGGCAAAGCCGAATTCCTCGGCGCCGAGCAATGCGGCGATGACTACGTCTCGCCCCGTCTTCAATTGGCCGTCGGTCTCCACGGCGATTCGCGACCGCAGATCATTCAGGACGAGAGTCTGATGCGTTTCCGCTAGACCAAGTTCCCAGGGAATTCCCGCGTGCTTGATGGAGGACTGTGGCGAAGCGCCGGTGCCGCCGTCATAACCGGAAATGAGCACGACGTCGGCGTGCGCTTTGGCGACTCCGGCCGCGACGGTGCCCACGCCGACTTCAGCAACGAGCTTCACGCTAATGCGTGCCTCGCGGTTGGCGTTCTTCAAATCGTGGATCAGCTCGGCCAGATCCTCGATCGAGTAGATATCATGGTGCGGGGGCGGCGAAATTAAACCGACGCCCGGGGTGCAGTGTCGGACTTTGGCGATCCAGGGATATACCTTGCCGCCAGGTAATTGGCCCCCTTCGCCGGGCTTGGCCCCTTGCGCCATCTTGATTTGGAGCTCAACCGCCTTGGAAAGGTAGAGGCTGGTGACCCCAAATCGTCCCGAGGCGACCTGCTTAATCGCTGAGTTCTTCGAGTCGCCCTTTTCATTTGTCCAGGTGTAGCGCGCGGGGTCTTCGCCGCCCTCCCCGGTGTTTGACTTGCCGCCAATTCGGTTCATCGCGATGGCGAGCGCCTCGTGCGCCTCGCCACTGATCGAGCCATAGCTCATCGCGCCAGACTTGAACCGCTTGAGAAGGTTTTCGACGGATTCCACCTCCTCGATCGGGATGGAGGTGGAAGGTTTGAACTCCAGCAGGCCACGAATGGTGTAATGATCCCGGAGTTGGTTGTCCACCAACGCAGAGTATTCCTTGAAGACCTTGTAGTCGTTGTTGCGAACGGCCTTCTGGAGTTTATGAACGGTCTGCGGGTTGAAGAGATGCAATTCACCGTCCGAGCGCCACTGATACTGGCCGCCTACGTCGAGAGCGTGCCCGTTCGCCGGTCGGGCCGGATACGCTCGCTGGTGCCGGAGCAACACCTCCTTCGCAATCGTGTCCAAGCCGATGCCGCCCACGCGAGACGGCGTCCAGGTAAAATACTTATCGATGACGGCATCGTTCAGTCCGATGGCCTCAAAGATCTGCGCACCCCGATAGCTCTGGATGGTGCTGATTCCCATCTTGGAAATGGTCTTCACCACACCCTTCACCGCGGCCTTGCCAAAGTTCTTCACCGCCGTCTTGTGGTCGATATCCTTGAGCAGTCCCTGACGGATCATGTCATCGAGCGCTTCATAGGCGAGATACGGGTTGATGGCTCCGCAGCCATACCCGATGAGCAGGGCGAAGTGATGCACCTCGCGGGGTTCGCCCGATTCCAGGACGACACCCGCCCGGGTCCGAGTACCCTCCCGAATCAAGTGATGATGCACGCCAGCCACTGCGAGGAGAGCTGGGATCGGGGCGAATTCCGAATTCACACCCCGGTCGCTGAGGATCAGAATATTTGCCCCCTCCTGAATCCCCTTGGCCGCCGCGTCGCAAAGCTCATCCATCGCCCGCGCAATCCCGGCGGCCCCTTCGCTCGCCCGGAAGAGGAGAGAAAGCGTCACGGATTTGAAATGAGGATTCTTCAGGTGCTTGAGCTTCGCGAACTCCTCATTGCTGAGGATGGGCGACTTGAGCTCGATCAATCGGCAGCTCTCCGGCGTCGGGCTGAGTAGATTCCCTTCCGATCCGATGGTTGTTTCGGTGCTCGTGACGATCTCCTCTCGAATACAATCGATCGGTGGATTAGTGACCTGTGCAAACAACTGTTTGAAGTAGTTATACAGCAACTGCGGTTTGTCCGAGAGAACCGCGAGCGGGGTATCGGTTCCCATCGAACCAACCGCCTCCACGCCGTCGCGGGCCATGGGAACCATCAACGTCCGGAGGTCTTCAAAGGTGTAGCCAAAGGCCGTCTCCCGCTGAAGCACCGTCGTGTGATCGGGTTCGGGCAGATGCGGCGCTTCGGGCAAACTCGCCAGATCCACCATGTTCTGATCCAGCCACTGACGATACGGACTCGCCTTCGCGACGCCGTCCTTGATTTCGGAGTCACTAATGATCCGCCCCTGGGCGGTGTCGACCAGGAACATCCGGCCGGGTTGGAGCCGGCCCTTCTGGACAATTTTGTCTGCCGGGAAATCGAGAACGCCGACTTCCGATGCCATGACGACGAGGTCGTCGGAGGTGACATAATAACGCGAAGGGCGCAGACCATTTCGATCGAGGCAGGCGCCAATCTGGATGCCATCGCTGAAGGCGACGGAGGCCGGACCGTCCCACGGCTCCATCAAGCAGGAATGGTATTCGTAAAAGGCCTTGAGTTCGTCGCTCATCGATTCGTGGCCGACCCACGGTTCGGGAATCATCATCATCATCGCGTGCGACAAAGGCCGGCCGGAGAGGTACATCAGCTCGAGGCAGTTGTCGAACATCGAGGAATCCGAACCGGTCGGATTGATGATCGGGAAAATTTTCTGGATGTCTTTGCCAAACAGCGGGCTGGCAAACAGCGACTGACGGGCGTGCATCCAGTTGATATTGCCGCGCAGGGTGTTGATTTCGCCGTTGTGGGCGATGTACCGGTAAGGGTGCGACCGTTCCCAAGTCGGGAATGTGTTCGTCGAGAAACGTGAGTGGACCAGAGCCAGCGCCGTCTCGAAGTCCTTGTCCCGGAGGTCCGGGTAGTAGCCGGCGACCTGGTCCGGCATTAGCATTCCCTTATAGACCACCGTGCGGCATGAAATGCTCGGCAGGTACCAGTAGTGCGAACCTTTTTCTCCGGAATTCCGGACGGCGTTCACCGCCCGCTTGCGGATCACATAAAGCTTTCGTTCGAACGCCAAGTCGGTCTTCATCGTCCGCATGTCCCGCGCGATGAAGCACTGACGCACGCACGGCTCCGTGGCGACCGCGGTCTTGCCGAGGTTTTGATTGTGCGTGGGGACGGTTCGCCAACCCAGGATGGTCTGCCCTTCCTCCCGCACGATTCGTTCAAAAATCCGCTCGCATTGGTGACGCGCCTCCTCGTCTTTGGAGACATAAATCATCGCCACCCCGTACTCGCTGGGTTCCGGGAGGATGAATCCGCCCGCTTTGGCTGTTTTCTGGAAAAACTTGTGCGGCAACTGCACGAGAATCCCCGCACCGTCGCCGGTGTTGGGTTCACAGCCGCACGCCCCCCGGTGATCCAGGTTCAAGAGAATCTGGATGCCTTGAGAAACAATCTCATGAGATTTCTTACCCTTGATGTTCACGACAAAGCCCACTCCGCAGGCGTCATGCTCGAAGCGGGGATCGTAAAGGCCATGTTTCGGGGGCAAACCGTGCCACCGCACCTGAGGGATCATCGAATTTTCGGACGTCGTATTCATCGAAACAGCTTCCGCAATCACACCCCGGCATACTTGCGAGGCGCAAACCGTTAAAAGTCTCTAGGAGATGCCAGCAAGGATGCAAACATTCTGTTGGGCTTCGCCGTCTGACCGAACAGGAAATATTTTCATGTTTGCGATTCGTCTCCAAACCTCCCGACGAGAGATGGGACAATCGGAGCGACGGCAATTGTCGCGGGTTGTCAGGGTCCGCGGGTGGGGTGAAAAGTCCGTAAAGTGGCAGTCAAGCGGCATCGAGGCCCCCGTTCGGAGCGGGTCGGTGGTTGCGTTGCGGGATCCGATCTGGAAACAAGAACAGGCCGTCTGAAAATAAACTTCATGAATTGGTCGTGAAAAACCCTTGTATTGCATGATTTGACGGCTATTTTCCGCCTTCCTGTTTTCATGAGAGCTGAAATTCATCCGAAGTACGTGCAGTCCGAGATTCGCTGCGCCTGCGGCAACGTGATCACGACTCGATCCACGAAACCCTCCATTTTGATCGGTATCTGCAATGCCTGTCACCCCTTTTACACGGGGCAACAGAAGTTCGTGGATACCGCTGGCCGCGTCGACAAGTTCCAGCAGCGCTTGGCGAAAACAGCGGCGGCACAGGCGGCATTTGCCGATGCGACTTCCAAGAAGAAGCGAAAGTAGACGTTTATTTTTTTCCGCCCGCCCCGTGGCTGAGGCCACGGGCGGGCGGTTTTGTTTTGCCGGCAGCTCGTCTCGCCTCCGTTTCCGTTTGAGATGAAGGAGTCTCCGCGTTCGGTCATTCGTTTCCCATCCTCGTCTCGAGTCTGACATTTGCTCTGTGGACTTGCTTCCATTCATCGAGAAATTCCGCCGCCGGTGCGCCGAAGTTGAATCGTTGCTGAGCAGCCCTGATGCGTTCGCCCAGCCGCAACGGGCTCAGGAGTTGACGCGCGAGCATTCCCGGTTGCGTGGCTTGGTCGTCGCGGCGGAAGAGTACCTCAGGGCCTGCGATGAAATCGCTGCGAATCGTGAGTTGATCGCCCAGGAATTTGCTGGGTCCGAACTTGCCACGATGGCCGCCGCTGAATTGCCCGAAATTGAAGCGAAACGGGATCGGCTCATCCTCGTGCTCAAGGAGGGCATTCTCCCGCCCGATCCCACCGATTCTCGGAATACGATCGTCGAGATCCGCGCCGGAGCCGGCGGTGCTGAGTCCGCGCTCTTTGCCGCGGATCTTTTCCGGATGTACCAGCGTTACTGTGAAACGCAGGGCTGGAAGATCGAGCCAATGGATGCAAGCCCGTCCGATCTTGGCGGCCTCAAGGATGTGACCTTTGGAGTCACGGGTCAGGATGTTTTCAAGCGGTTGAAGTGGGAGAGCGGAGTTCATCGCGTCCAGCGGGTGCCGGCCACCGAGGCTCAGGGGCGAATCCATACGAGCACGGCCACCGTGGCGGTGCTTCCCGAAGCCAAAGAGGTCGAGTTTGAACTCGACCCGGAAGAACTCGAGATCAATGTCTGCCGAGCTTCCGGCAAGGGTGGGCAGGGTGTTAACACAACGGACTCCGCCGTCCAGATCATCCACAAACCGACGGGCACCATTGTCCGCTGCGCGGACGAGCGTTCTCAGCAGAAGAATAAGGCCAAAGCTTTGACCGTTCTGCGCTCGCGACTGCTGGATCGCAAAGTCGCCGAGGAAAACGCGAAATACTCGGCGCAACGAAAGGAGCAGGTGGGGAGTGGCGAACGCTCAGAAAAAATCCGCACCTACAACTTTCCCCAGAATCGAGTCACGGATCATCGCATCGAACTGACGTTGTACAATCTGTCGGCCTTCATCAATGGGGACCTCGATCCGGTGCTGAGCCCCCTCGCCGCAGAGGAATTAAAGCAACGATTGGCTGCCGCGGAGCGATGATGCGCCGACCAGAATCTTCTGACGAAATACGTTTAATAGTCTCACATGCAACCGCTCATCTTTGACTGCGACGGGACTTTGGCCGACACGATGCCACTCCATTGGGAGGCCTGGCAGACCATCACCGGGAAGTATTCCATTCATTTTCCCGAACACCGGTTCTATGCCCTCGGAGGCGTTCCCAGCCGGGATATTCTGAAGATTTTGGCGGGCGAGCAAGACCGCCAAGACATCAATCCGGTGAACATCGCCCTCGAAAAGGAGGTGGCCTATCTCAAACTACTGCCGCAAGTCGGGCCGATCGAGCCCGTGGTCACCATTGCACGAGAAAATCGTGGTAAGGTGCCCATGGCAGTGGCTTCCGGGGGTTCCCGAAAGGCGATCTATCAGGTGCTCGATCATCTCGGGATTCGGGAATGGTTCGGTGCGATCGTCACCCATGAAGACGTGGTCAACCAAAAGCCTGCACCCGACATCTTTCTGGAAGCCGCCCGGCGGTTAGGAGTCGACCCGATTCGCTGTCGGGCGTTTGAAGATACCGACCTTGGGATGGCGGCAATCCGAGCTGCTGGAATGGATGCGGTGGATGTACGCACCCTTCGATAACGGCTCACGGCGCTTGCCCGAGTTCTTAGCGTGCGGGAATCTGGTTTGCCGGCAGGACCCGAAGGTGTAGGGCGGTCTGCTTGTCCATTTCCGCAGCGAGGCGAATATCACCATTGCCGTTGCTCTTCCGGACCTGCGTCCAGATCCGCGCGATTGTGGGCTCGGCCTGCTCGACGCGGACCCACACCTTGCTGGTGTCGATTCGAGCTTGGAGGGTTTTGCTGACGGTATTCTCGGACACGATAGTCCCGTTTTGGCTCAGCGCCTTCTTGGCAGCCTCGAAGACCTCTTCGGTGGTGCGCTCGTATTTACTCTCAATTGTGTCCCGGGCGGCGGGCCGGCCGGCCTTGTAATTGCCCTCCTGTGTCTGGAAGCAACCGGAGAGAACCAAGGCTGCGGCAGCGGAGAGGGCGGCAAAAGACAACTTTATCATCGCAGAAGGATCCAAGCACAAGCCGTTGGGAGGTCAAGTCTTTGTACCATTGTTTGAGGGCTTTTTGAAAAAGGGGTCCCTTCAAGCGGATTGACACCAGCCGGCAGGAGAATATTGTCCGGATGGTTCGGGCTGCGATACGTTTCTTCAGCGGGGTTCTCCACCCCCACCTCCTTGGCGTGTGCAGCCCGAATCACTTTTCGTTCCAAAGTTCTGGAAAAGCGTTGACTCAGTTCTACCGTCCAATACAAAGGACGCCCCATTGCGGGGGTGTAGCTCAATTGGTTAGAGCGCTGCCCTGTCACGGCAGAGGTTACGGGTTCGAGTCCCGCCACTCCCGCCACTTTCCCGCATGGGTTGCAGGCCGTACAGGGTTCCCATCGGCCTTACTCGGAACGGATTTCGGGCCGTGGTTGGCCCGACATGTCATCGGTCGGTTGCTATTTTCCGCGCGATGTAATGGGGCGTATCGTCAAGGCCAGCAGGCCTGTGCCAAGGAGCGCCGAGCCCAGAAAGAGAAGCGCGATGAGATTGCTTTGCGTTCGGTCCAGTATGATTCCCACGATGTAGGGACCAAAAAAGCCGCCGAGATTACCGACGGAGTTGATCAACGCGATTCCACCGGCTGCGGCAGTCCCGGTCAGGCACGCGGTGCCCAATGCCCAAAACGGCCCGAGCGTGGATTTGATCCCGACGAATGCGAGCGTCAATGCCGCCATCGCGAAACCGGGATTATTGAAATAAGCGCTCAATGCGAACCCCACGGCCGCCGTGATCGCCGCCGCCGACACGTGCCCCCGTCGCTCGCCCGTTTTGTCTGAATGCCGTCCCACCAGGAGCATGACCACGCCCGCGGCAAGATACGGGATGGCGTTGATGAAGCCGACGACGGCGTCGCTTTTGCCAGAGAATGATTTGATGATCGAGGGAAGCCACATCTCGTACCCATAGCCGCCGACGTTAATCAGGAAGTAGACCAGACACAGGAGCCAGACACGTCCGCTGGTGAAAGCATCCCGGAGATGGTGCCGGTTCTGCGCATCGGGATGGGCCGCCTCCTCGTCGAGTCGGGCTTGAATCCACGTCTTCTCAGAAGCCGACAACCACCGGGCTTCCTGTGGGCGATTGGGTAGGACGAACAGCACGACCAGACCCATGAAGACGGCTGGCAGGGCTTCGAGAAAAAACAGCCACTGCCAGCCGGCAAACCCGCCCACGCCGTTCAGTCCAAGAATGGCACCGGAAATCGGTGAGCCGACCACGCCCGCCATCACCCCACCGGTTGCGAACAGGGCAATCGTGCGAGCTCGTTCGGCGGCCGGAAACCAATACGTCAGATAAAGAATCACCCCGGGAAAGAATCCCGCCTCCGCCGCGCCCAGAAGAAATCGCATCCCATAAAATAGCGTGGTGCCCTTCATGAACACGAACGACATGGAAACGATGCCCCACACGATCATGATGCGGGCAATCCAGATGCGAGCGCCGACGCGTTGGAGAATCAGGTTGCTCGGGACTTCAAAGATGAAATAGCCGATAAAGAACAGTCCCGCACCGAATCCGTACACGCTGCCAAATATTGCCTCGTCCACGCCGAGCACTTCGCGCAAGTGCAGCTTCGTGAACCCAATGTTGATGCGATCGATATAGGCGATGATGTAACATAGAAAGAGCAGTGGGATGAGCCGCCAAGTCACCTTGGAAAGGAGCCTGCGCTCCTCGGCTGGAGTCAGCACCCCACATTGGGTCGGCCGAACGACGTCGGCAGGTGGTGGGTTCTTCGATACATTCCGGTTGTCGTCCATGCATTCAGCCTGACAGGCTTCCCCGCCGCATTCGACTTCAAAGATTGACGCCTGCTCAGTTGGGCATAGATTGGCCCGTACGACCCCGCCGCAAAACTTAACTGCGTGCGGTCTCATGATGAACCCTTTCTCTCACCGCATCTCGCGTCGTGGTCTGTTGCGCGGGTTGGGCGGCGCCTTGGTTCCGCTCTGCACCCACTGGGCGCGTGCGGTCGGGGCGGGCGATGCCGCCTTGGGCAAAGCCAAGTCGGTTATCTTGATCTTCAACGGCGGCGCGCCCAGCCATATCGATTTGTGGGATCCTAAGCCGGATGCGCCCTCGGATGTTCGCGGAACCTTTTCCCCGATCAAAACCAATGTGACGGGAGTTCACATTTCCGAACTGCTGCCGCGCATGGCCCGCCGGATGGACAAGGTGGCGCTCATTCGCTCGGTCCATCACGAGCACAGCAGCCACAATGGCGGGATGTATTGGGCCACCGCCGGCCGCCCGTATCCGATCGACAGCACGCTCATCAATCCCAGTCGAACCGATTTGCCCTGCTTCGGTACTCTCGTGGGTTGGCTCGCGCAGCGCGATGGCTTCAGCGGGGGTATTCCGCCCTACGTCATCACTCCATTTCCGCATTGCGATAGCAAAGCCTACATCACGCCAGGTCAATATGGCGGGTGCTTGGGCGTCCGCTACGATCCGTTTGTCTTGGATGACGATCCCAATGCCGCGGGTTTCAAAGTCAGAAACATGGGGTTGGATGCCAACATGAGCGCGGCGCGATTCGAGCAGCGGTTGGGATTGCTGAACGAGTTCTCAAATTCTGCGCCGAAGATTATTTCGCCCCAGGCGGAAGCAATCGACATTTTCAACCAGCAAGCGGTTTCGCTCCTCCAATCGGGCAAGGCGGCGGACGCCTTCGACCTGGCAAAGGAACCCACGGCCGTCCGCGAACGTTACGGGCGGCACAGTTGGGGCCAGTCCCATTTGCTGGCCCGCCGGCTGGTGGAATCCGGCACGCGTTTTATTTCCACGGTCAACGGGCCAAGCATCACGTGGGACACTCACAAGGACAATTTTAATGCGCTGAAGAACCGGCTTGTTCCGCCCATGGAGCAAGCGTATGCCGCCCTGCTCGACGATTTGGCGGAACGCGGTTTGCTCGACACGACGCTGGTCATTTGGATGGGCGAATTTGGACGCACGCCGAAGATCAATAGCGACGCGGGCCGGGATCATTGGCCGGGCTGTTATAGCGTGCTCCTCGCCGGCGGCGGCATTCGCGGCGGACAAGTGATTGGCGCCTCCGACAGCATTGGAGCCTATCCCAACGAGCGTCCCACCTCGCCGGCGGACATTCACGCCACCGTGTTTGCGGCGCTCGGCTACGACGCGCGCACCATCCATTACCAATCCGCCGATGGCCGCCCCGTCCCCCTGACCGACGGCACGCCCATGCGCGAACTGCTCTGACTCATATAAGGGGCAGAACGAGTTATTGACTCATTAATGCGAATCAACCGATGCATGAGTCCATGGTTCGTCCACTCCGCGTCGAGTTTCCGGGCGCGAACGATCATAAAGGGGTCACGCCCGAATGGCGCTTAGTTAAGGTGCATATAAGACGTGGTCAACGGTTTACGACAATTGTCTTCCGTCAGGGGCGTCGAGCACATCGGCGAATTCCTCAGTGATTTTAAGGATTTCAAAATCCAGATAAACTCGCCGGTGATCCTTATTCGGCCAAAACCAAGCCAAAAGCCCAATAATATCCTGCCATTTCCTTAACTAAGTGCCATTCGGGTCACGCCCGGAATTGTGAATTGAGTGCATTTGCGATACTGATTGCCTCTGGGCTTGGGAAAGGCAATCGCTACAGCGTGGCGAAGAGATTCTCCCGAGTGACGCCCTTCGCGGCAGCCACCTGGCTGCAGAATGGCGTTAAGAGTGCCAATTCGCAGGGGCTTGTGGTCCGGAATCGAGAGGCGGTGATGCTGCGGCGTCTCCGTCTGCAATATGATGTGACTGCCGACCTGGTTGACCTGCTGGTAAGCCCACCGGAGGCACAGGACGCGCGCCAGCTCCCGGCCGTGGAGATCGCGTGGCAACTTCACGCGATCACGTCGTCCGCATCGCAAATGCATACGGCCATTTCGTAGGCCATCGCTTTGGCGGCGGGCGATTCGAGGCGCGCGGCCGTGTCGGCGATGGGCCGGGGCTGGGTCAGCGCCTCCTTGTAGATGAGCACGGGATTGAATCGCGGGGCGTCGAGTCCCTCGACGATGCGTTTTACCTCGGCGCGCTCACGGTCGTCCTTTTCGCCATCGGCGTAGGCGGCCATCACACACAACGTCAGCAGGGCGCTGCGTTCGGTTTCGGAAGATATAGGGACAGGTCGTTAGCAATAACGTTTTGAGTCACACCAGCCGGGCCGGTTCCAAAATCGGGCGTGCCAGCGGCCTACGGTGCGACCACCCGGATGAATCGCACTTCCGGGCCAGGCGACACCGTCACGGTCACGGGTAGCGCCTTGTTGACGAGGGTTGTGATCTCCTGCCAGGTCTTCAGGTCGATCGAGCCATCAACCCGGTAGGTGGATTTCGCCGGGCCCGCGAGCGTGAAACGGAACGAGCCGTCCACCAGAACGGTGGGAGATTCGAGCCGGATCAATTCCGCGGGAATCATCGAAACCGTGAACTGCTGGATCGCGGTGGAACCCGACGAGTAGCGAGCCATCAACGTCACCGTGGAGTCGGGCTGGGACAGGAGGGCGAGCGCCGAGTAACGGCCGGACGTGTTCCTGGTGAGCGGCTCCGGCTCCCGCACCACCGTCCCCTGGTCGTCGGTGAAGGCCGTCCAGAGTTGCGTGGTGTCGCCGGGGCTGATCCACGCAAATACCAGCTTGGGTACGGCGAAGAAATCGAGCACGGTCATCTGCAGGTGGCCGGCGAACTGGCCGGGGAACGGCGTTCCGAGCTTAGCCCAGGCGGACTGCCCGGGAGCCGTGAAGAGACTGATTCCGCTTTCGCCTGCCACATGCGCCAGGAAGAACCGGTCGCCGGCAGTTCGGATCAGCGCCACTTCGGCGGCGGAGTCGGTGGCCAGCGTCTGCGGAACAATGGGGTTCACGTCTGGCCAGATCATCGTCTTCACCGAGCCATTGAATTCGGTGAAGGCGATCCGGGCAAAGGGGCTCTGGGTCGCGGCGGCTCCAGCCACCGCGAAATCAGTAATCGGGATTTGCGGCGCGATGTCGGCGGGCGCCGACCACGAGGCACCGTTCCAGACCGAACCAGTGAGTGTGCGCAGTTCGGATTGCGGGCCGTCGGCGGACCGCAGAAAAACCAGGCCCACGGAATCGCCGAATCGCACGAGGCGGAGCTGATGCGCCACGTCGGGCAGCGCGGCGATCTGCGCGGGCGAGCTCCACACGCCGGCAGTGTTCGCGGAGGCGGACCACAGAGTGGTCGCCGGGAACGGATTGCCCACGTCGCCTTCGGCAAGCTGGCTCCACGCAGCGAGCCAGCCGCCGGTGCGCAGTTCGAGCACCGCCGAGCCAACGATGCCGGGCGCGCTCGCGATCTGCGCCGGCTCGCTCCAGCTTCCGTCATCACTGCGGCGGCTGAACTTGAGCGTCATGCGGCCGGCAACGCCGATGTCGGTGAAGACCAGTGCGTCTCCGGATCCACCCGTGGCCGCGAAGGAGCCGGCGGCAAAAAAGTTTTCGACGAGATTCGTTTTGGCCGGGTTGAACGTTGCAGGGGTCGCAGTCGCGGGGGTGCTGGGCCGTTGCGTGACGCGCAGCGGCACCAGATCGAAGGCGGCTTCCGTGCCGAACGGCCGGTCGATCTTGATGAGATCGATTTCGTAATGACTCGTGAGCTCCGTGACCCACAGGTTGAGGTGCGCGTCCACGGTGCCGGTGAGCTTGCCGTTGATGTGCGTGAGCCACGGCCAGTCATTGTGGAAATTAAAGGTCGTGGTCAGTGAGTGTTTTCCCGAGGCGCACACGCGGTCGCCGGTGAGGAAGAGGCTGAGGTCGGCCCCGACAATGTCGAAGCTGTCGGAAACGCCCGCGCTCACCTCGGCGCGCAGGCAGAGATCCCACAGATTGATCTCCTCCTCCGATTCCCCGAGAAAGCTCCGGCGGAAGACCTGGTTCAGATCGCCCACGGTCGATCCGGGCCGCGGCGGCGGGAACGGCGTGCGCCACACCGTCCGGCTGTTCAGCTCGATCCCCGCGCCGACGCGGCCGTGAATGTCCACGAAGCCTTTGAGCTTCTTAAGAACCGTGCCGACCGTGCTGAGCTTCTTGAGGGCTTTGTTAAGGTTGAGTTCCACGGACACATCGGCGCTGCCGCCAAAGGTCTGCTCCATCTCGAACTCATACGGATCGCTGACCGGCGCGAACTGGAACGAGCTGGTGGTCTTGGCCGCGACGCTCACTTCGAGTGTGATGGGATCGGTCTGTTTGGCGAAGGGCGGCTTGTAGCGTTTGCCCACGCCGCCATCCAGCGTGCCTGTGGTGCCAAACTTGGCGCTACCGTCCAGGAACACTTCGTTTTCGAGTCCGCGCAGGCCGAAGTGAATTTTACCCTCGGCGCTCAGGCCGATGATGCTCGGCAGGTAGTCGAGTCCGTCGCTGCCGCCGGGATTGGCGAGGCCCTCGTTCCACTCGATGTCGAGGCCGTAGTCGTAGTTGAGGAAGCCTTCGGGCGACGCCTCGATGGTCGCGGTGAAGTTCGGGAGCGGCAGGAAGCGTCCGTCGGGAACCCACTTCGCCATCTGATCCTGCGTGGCCGCGAGCGCGGCGGACGAGGCCATGAGATCCGTGACGCGGGCCAGCCACGGCGGCGTGGGAACTCCCTTGAGCCGCGACGGAGTGGCGGGGTTGGCAAACTGGTTCAGCACGGAAACGGCCCCGAGCTGGCTCACGGCGACGACGAGCGGGCGGAAGTCGCCCTCGGGCAGCTGCCAGATCGGCACGGCGCCGCGGAACTTGCGCGAGTTCGGCGGGCCTTCTCGCGTGAACTTGTCCACCGGGTAATGGAACACGTTGGCCGTGCCGGGCAGGTCCGCGACGGTGCCGGCGCGGATGTCTTTCAGCCACCGGCGCAGACCGACGACATCGGTGGCCGCCGGCACCGGCAGCGGAAAGGGGATCGCGTGGAACGGGCTGCCCTCGAAGACCCGCGGATCCACCACCCAGACTTCGGCAACGGCGTCGTTCAACTCGAAGGACTGCGCCGGCAGCGGTGGGCCGTCGTAACGATCGAACTGCGGCAGGTCGTAGGTGAACGGCACGGCAGTCGCGGTGGCGACCCAGTCAAGCGTCAGGGCTTCAGTGGCGCGCAGCCCATTGCGGACCTGCTCGTCACCCGTCCGGCTCATGCCCACGAGGAACGGACCCGCGCGATTGTAGATGACCTGCGTAATCTGCGGCCCGGGCAGCGGTTCGAGCTCGGCGTTCACGTCGAGCAGGAGCAACTGTGGATTCGCCGGGTCCACGGTGTTGAACGAACCGGCGCCGAAGCGCCGCCGCCACGGCTTGAAGCCTTCCAACACCACATCGACGAAGTGGGTCGCCACAGCGGCGAACGGCGTGGCGTAATCAAACTTGCCGGCAGCGTCCGTGGCCGTCTCGCCGAAAAACACGGGCCGCCCAAAGCGGTCGGTCACCTGCACCTTCGCGCCGGCAAGCGGCGTGCCGGGGCCGGCCTGCTTCACTGTGCCCCTGAGGTGAAAGCCTCGCCGGAAATAAAGGGTCAGCTTGACGCGCGGTTTGGCCGGGTCGGCGATCTCAACTTTGGAACCACCGACGGCCCAGTTCGGATTCGTGACATCCGGGAAATGGAGGGTGCCCTCGAATCCGGCGATGGTCTGCTCGTTGACAGGAAAGTCCTGTTCTCCGTTCTTGGTAAACAGCGTGACCGTCGTGCCGGGCACAACGATGCCGGGATCTTCCTGCGAGACGGAGCTGAGCGTGAGGTCGTAGGCCGGGGACGGGAGGAAAGAGAGGTTGTTGTCGGGGCCGCCAACCTTGACCGTGAACTCGAGATGCTGCCCTTCCGAGGTGAAATTGACCTTGAATTGATCGGGTTGGCCGCCAGGAACGCTGCTGATGCCAAACCAGGCCTCGAAAGGTCCCACCGGAAACCGTGTCCCCTGCACGATGCGCGAACCCATGTAGGGAATCCGCATGGGACCACCGGGGTGTGCCCAGACTTGCGGCACCGCGGGTTCGTAGATCATCGCGACGCCGTTCCAGCGGCTGACCAAGAGCGTCACGGTCGTGGTGGTGGGGAGGAGGGTTCCCCGGAAGTTGAACTGGAATTGATCCTTCAGCGGCTGGACGAAGTTGTCATCACCCGTGGGATTGATGGGCGGCTGAACTCCGGGCGCGGCCCACACCGAGACGGTCGTCGTTGTGAAGGTCGCCGGCTGACCTTGGAGGGCGAACGTGTAGCGCGGATGCACCGGCTGGAGCGTGTAGGTGCCTGCCGGCACTTCGATGCGGAAGGTGGCGTCGTGCTCCGACGAGCTGATGAGCGCATCGTTCACGAGCGGCGAGTCAAAGGCCGGGCGGCCGTCGGCCGGGGTGACGCGGATGACGCCGCCTCCAAGCACGAGGTCGTTGCACGGAATGATCGACGAGGCGTTTCCACCGAAGAACAGGTGCTGGTTTTCCACGGCGTCAACGGGGTGATCCACCGTGCCCGTGAGGTAGGCCACGTGCCGGCGCACGTAGAGGTCGAGCGTGTATTCTCGGCCCGGTTGCACGAGCAGGGGGTGGCCATTGTTCAACGCGCCGTTGTTGGGAAAGGAGGTGCGGCCAAACAATTCGGCGAACGGCCACCCGTGGTTCATCACTTCGTCGCTCGTCCGGTCCGTGAAGATGACGTGGCTGCCCCAGTAATTCGACATGCCCGCGATGCGGACGCCGTAGCGCGCAGGCGGCACATTGAGGGAGAAGTTGCCCGCCTCGTCCGTGTCCACCATCACCGTGCGGGCGTTCACCACCAGGTTCGTATCCCGCGCGAACTCGACCAGCTCGATGCCGGACTGCTGGCGCGGGCGGTAGTCCGACAGGTCGCGGATCGGCTGGCGCTCCCGGCCCGGTGAGATGTTCTGATGGTCCGCGGCCATCAACCGGCCCCGGATGACAGCGGTCGGCACCGTCAGTTGCGGCTCGAAATCCGTCCAGCCGCCCTCGGTGACGTCCACCACCTCGTTGAGCTGAAACACCGGCACAATGCCTGACGCGTGCCCCGGCGTGCTCCGGCTTCCGTTCATGGAAAGGCGATAACGCCCCGGCAGCAGGTTAAAGAACGCGCGCTGATCCGGGAACTGCGGGTAGGTGTAGGTCTCGGTGCGGTCCATACCCTCGGTGTCCGTGCCCGGCAAACCCTGCAGCCGCATCGGAATGGGTGCGTAATGCGCCTTGACTTGATACGGCGAGCGCAACGGGACGAACAGGTTATTGATCTTCAGTAACAGTTTGATCGGCGTGGGCGACGTGAACAGGCCGGTTGTCAGGTCCGGTCGGATGATGTTTGTGCGGGTCACGTAGCCCAAACGTTTGAGCACGTAGCGCAGCGGGAAGGCGGGCAGGCCGTTGAAGAGCACCTCGCCGTTCGCGTCGGTCACGCTGGTCATCGTCGGCAGCACTGCGTCGCTGGAGTCGTTCGGGTCGACGGCGGTGATCTCCACGATGACATTGGCCAACGGCGCGTTGCTGGAGTTGGCTGTCGGCAACGCGAGGTTGTTCGTTGTGCTCCTCGGATCAAAGCCCACGACCTTGACGCGGAGGTTCTGCTCGTCGGGCTTGAGCTGGAGCCGCGCCACATGTGTGCTGCCGACGAAGCCAGTCTTGGGACTTGCGAACGCGAACCACTTCGGACGCGGCGGAGTTGGCGGGTTGCCCGTGGTCGAGTTGGCGAGGAAGCGGAAGAAGCCGCTGTGAATCCCGAGCAACTGCGCGCGGCCCTCGGCATCCGATACGAGCCGGATCACCTCCGCCGGTGTGGCGTCGGCCGAACCGTTGAAACGCTCGACCGCGACCGGCACGCCGGTCAGCGCAACCCCGGTCAGCACGTCGCTGACCTCGATGGACAAGTCGAACAGCCCGGGCGCGACCGGTGCGAGGGCGAGGTTGCGCACCAACGCGGCATCGGCCGCAAGCGTGACCACCTCCTCGTGCGCCATGTAGCCGCCACGCTCGATGCGGAGGCGATACGTGCCCGCTGCCGGGACGCTCAACCCATAAAGCCCGAAGGCGTCGGTGTCGGTGGACGCCTCCGGCACGGCGTCGGGCGCCAGGAGATTCAGCGTCACGCGCGCGTCGGTGACGCTGTTGGCTGTGACGGCTTCGGTAACGCGTCCGCGCACGAAGGCATCGGCCAGTGCCGCGGTGGGAAGCAGGACGCCGAGGAGGATCGGCCAAAACGAACCCGACCGGTGGGTGTAAGCGGTGGGTTTCATGATTTGTTGTCGTTGGTGGCGGCTCCGCGGGCCGTCGTGATCACAATTCCCGCAATCTCAGGAACCGGGTCGCATCGGTCGTCTGAATCAGGACGGTATTGTCGTCACCTTGGACGATGATGGGAGTCGTCACGGGTTTCCAATCGCGTCAGAACAGGCTCGGCGTAGTCTCCAGCACATAGTTCGAGGCGCATTTCATTGATAGGCATTTGCTTATCGCTCCGCGGCTAGTCGGTAGATGTTTTATTTTCTTATCAATCGGTTCCGTTTCAAAATATGAAGTTATCTGAGGGTATAGCAAATTACCCGTTTTGTTACCTTTTCTTCTTTGGTTTCTTTTCTGGTAGTGAATCAGCTATGTCGAGGAGAATCGCACTCAGATTTTTAATCTGATCAAGCTGATGTTCTTCTACCAGATAGTGCGGCCTTGCTCCGGGATACGGCGCGTCGCGTTCGCAGCGGTCGGCGAGAGATTCACTCGCCGGCACAATCTTCACATACAATTGATTGTCACACACCAAGGCGACCACTCTATCCCCTACGTACAGCGCATACTCCCCAAACATAGCCCGCACCCGAAATGCACCATCTGGTGCTAATTTGTCTAGAATAAAATTGACGGTTTCTTTTTGGGTGGCCATACAGAAATTATAATACAATAAACGACCGCCAGACCAAGGTTCGATGGCCGTCTATTTTATTTCATCAACTCAAATTCTCAATTCTTACACAAGTGCGGACGCCAGATGCAGCGAGTCGAAACTATGAGCACCATTTCGCCGAGTAAAAATATGACAAAGAGTGACAGGTTCAATCATTTCATCAACTCAAACAAATGAACCCAAATGAACCTGTCACTCTTTGTCACTTCAACGGTGTCCGTACGGCAACTTAAACTAGTTTTTAAAATACCGCCAGCTGCGTCGCAGTAGGCCGGTGGAATCGTTAGCATTGGGCTGCCGCGTTTCGCAATGGTAGAATCGCCCACCGAGGTTCTCGATGTCGACTCGCCGTTGCA
>CAMAUY010000079.1 GCA_945861565.1 Akkermansia muciniphila | reverse complement strand
GGCGGCCACTTGTACCTGATCTCCAACCAGCATCAAACCCGCGCGAACATCATGTTCGCCGATGGCAGTGGAAGCGCACATGCAGCTAAACCGTTGAACGAACAAGTCCGCTCCGGTGCCAAACGAACCGCCGAATATTGGTGGGACGCCAACGATGCCCGGCGCTCAAACCGCGACAGTGGCTTCACCGATTGATGAGTCCGACACGGGAGGACGCAGGTCTGAGTTCAGGCTTTCCGGGTAGGGAAGACTTCCAAAAAATGGACGCACATTCGGACCCTCAACCTCGGAGCGCTGGCATCTTGACCGACGAATCTTCGTCTCCTCGCCAAACTTGCTGGCCGGATGCCGACGCTCGCAGGAACCCCCTCACGGGTGCTGCGCTCCGCATCGGAGGCGTCCTCTTCGGTGCCCTGGCACTGATCGGACAATCATTGGCCGCCGATTTGTCGCCAACCGAGCCGGTCAGCTTCAGTCGCGACATCCTGCCGATCCTGTCGGACAATTGTTTCGCGTGTCATGGCCCCGATGAGCAGGCTCGCAAGGCGAAGCTCAGGCTCGACACACGCGAGGGTGCCTTCGGCAAGGGTAAGAGCGGCGAATTCGCCCTCGTGCCGAAAGACAGCCACCGCAGTGAAATCATCCGACGTCTGACAACTGACAATCCGGACGACGTGATGCCACCGCCGAAGTCTAAACGGCACGTCACGCCAGTGCAGATTGAGCTGATCCGCCGCTGGATCGACCAGGGGGCACCGTGGAGTCGCCACTGGGCCTTTGAACCACCGATTCGGCCGGTGGTGCCGGCGGGTTTTGGGCACGGTCGCAATCCGATCGACGCCTGGGTTCAGGTGCGACTGGCAAAGGAAGACCTCCGCGCATCACCCGAGGCATCGCGCGCCACGCTCGTTCGCCGCGTGACGCTTGACCTGACCGGCCTGCCACCGACGCCGGAAGAAGTGAGCGGCTTTCTCAAGGATCTGGCTCCGGGTGCTTACGATCGCCTCGTGGACCGCCTACTCGCATCGCCCCGTTACGGCGAACGCATGGCGTGGGATTGGCTGGAGGCCGCGCGGTACGCCGACTCCAACGGGTATCAAGGGGACAGCGAACGCACGATGTGGCCCTGGCGCGACTGGATCGTGGACGCGTTCAACCGCAATTTGCCGTTCGACCAGTTCACGGTCTGGCAGCTCGCCGGCGACCGGTTGCCGCTCGCGACCCAGGAGCAGCGCCTCGCCACCGGTTTCCTCCGCAATTATATGATCAACGGGGAGGGCGGCCGAATCGCGGAGGAAAACCGAATCGATTATCTATTCGACCAGACCGAGACCGTGGCGACCGTGTGGCTCGGCGCAACATTCAACTGCACGCGCTGCCACGATCACAAATTTGATCCCTACACCCAGCGCGACTACTACGGCATGCTGGCGTTCTTCAACCAAACCGCGGTGGACGGCAGCGGCGGCAATCCGCAAGCGCTGCCAAACCTCCCGCTGCCGTCGCCCGAGCAGTCCCGCCGCCTCGGTGATCTCGAGGCGAAGTTGGTGTCTGTGATCCGGGCGACCGAGCTCTTCGAGATGTCCAAGTTCGCCCGTGAAGCCGGAAAACCGATCGAGGAAGCGGCGGCGGCCAAGGATCTCCCCAAGGAGGTGCTCGAACACCTCAAGGTCGCACCCCGCGATCGCGATGCGGGCCGACTCGATAAACTAGCCGCGCACTGGAAGCAGAACGACCCGGCTTACGTGCGAGTGATCGAAGAAAACAGCCAGACCCGCAAAGACCGCGACGCCGTGGCCCGCAGTATCCCGCGACCGATGGTGATGGAGGACATGTCCAAGCCTCGGTCCACGTTCATCCTAAACCGCGGCAATTACCTGAAGCCGGGCGCCGAGACCGGCATGTCTATTCCTGCAAACTTGTCGACCGGGAACACCACTTCCCGTTCGAATCGGCTGGACCTTGCCCAGTGGCTTATGGCGCCTGACAACCCGCTGACGGCGCGCGTCACGGTGAACCGATTCTGGCAGATGTTCTTCGGGGTCGGCCTCGTCAAAACCGCAGAGGACTTCGGTGTACAGGGCGAGAAACCGGTGAACCCCGAACTCCTCGATTGGCTGGCGACTGAATTCGTCACGACGGGTTGGGACATGAAGCGGCTGGTTCGAACGATCGTGACGAGCGCCACGTATCAACAGTCTTCGAAAGTCACACCGGAACTGTTCGAACGGGATCCAGAGAACCGCCTGTTGGCGCGCGGGCCGCGCTTCCGAATGCCATCCTGGATGATCCGGGATGTGGCGCTTACCGCGGCCGGGATGCTGACGGAACAGTTTGGGGGCGCTCCAATAAAGCCCTATCAGCCCACCGGCGTCTGGGAGGAGGCAACCTTCGGCAACAAGCGTTACGAACAAGACCACGGCGCTGCCCTGTATCGGCGCAGCCTCTATGTGTTCTGGCGGCGCATCATTGGGCCGACGATGTTCTTCGATGTGGCCAGCCGCCAGACCTGTACCGTGAAGACGCCCCGCACCAACGTTCCGCTCCACGCGTTGTTGACGCTGAACGACACCGCCTATGTGGAAGCAGCGCGCGGGTTGGCCCAACGTGTTCTTCGAGGGTGGGACCGAGATCCCGAGCGACTCACGATCGCTTGCCAGGAAGTGCTTGGCCGGTCGCCCACGGCGGACGAGCAACGGATCCTCACCCACGGACTTGAGCGGCATCGGAAAAACTTTGCGGGCGACCCCGCTGCAGCCGGACGGCTTCTCGAGGTGGGGGAATCTCCCCGGGACGCGAACCTGGATCCGGGCGAACACGCCGCCTGGACCGTCCTGTGCAGCACGATCCTAAATCTGGATGAAGCCCTGACGAAAGAATGAGCGAGCCATGACCCCTCTCGACGAACACCGATTGCAACTCACGCGCCGGGAATTTCTTGGCCGGGCGGGCACCGGCGTTGGCCTCGCGGCCTTAACCGGACTCCTGGGCAACGAACGGCTGCGGGCGGCGGCGACAACCCGGAGCGGAATGGCTCGCCTCCCCGGACTGCCTCACCTCGCGCCGAAGGCGAAACGAGTGATCTACCTGTTCCAAAACGGCGCACCGACGCATGTCGATCTGTTCGACTACAAGCCAAAGCTCCAGCAACTCCACGGGAAGCCCGTACCGGACGACTACATCGCCGGCAAACGATTCAGCACGATGACGGGCAAGGCGGATGGCAAGCTGCTGCTCGCACCGGTGGAGCCGTTCCACCAGCACGGTCGGAGCGGGGCGTGGGTCAGCGAGTTCCTGCCGCACACCGCACGCATGGCCGACGAACTCTGCTTCGTGAAAAGCCTCCATACCGACGCGGTGAACCACGCGCCGGGCATCTCGCTGATACTCAGTGGTGCGCAAATTCCTGGCCGTCCCACGCTCGGGGCCTGGCTCACCTACGGCCTCGGGTGCGATGCAGAGAACCTGCCTGCTTTCGTGGTGATGACTTCGGTGAGCAAAGGAACGACCTGCGGACAGATCTTTTATGATTTTTACTGGGGTTCCGGCTTCCTGCCATCCCGGTACCAGGGCGTGAAATTTCGCGGCAGCGGCGAGCCCGTTCTTTACCTCGGCGACCCCCCTGGCGTCAGCCGGACGACGCGACGGGCAATGCTCGACGACCTCGCGGAGCTCAATGAACTGAAGCTCCGCGAGCAGGGGGATCCGGAAATCGCCACGCGGATCGCCCAGTACGAAATGGCATTCCGTATGCAGACCAGCGTGCCCGAGCTCGCGGACATTTCACGCGAACCCGCTTCCGTGCTCGAACTCTACGGGCCCAGCGTGAAGGAACAGGGCACGTTCGCCTACAACTGCCTCATGGCGCGACGACTCATCGAACGCGGCGTGCGTTGTGTGCAGGTAATGCATGCCGGCTGGGACCAACACCGCAGCCTCACGACCGAGCTCTACACTCAATGTCGGGACACGGACCAACCTTCCGCCGGCCTCGTTGCCGATCTGAAACAGCGCGGCCTGCTCGATGACACGCTGGTGGTCTGGGGCGGCGAGTTCGGCCGCACGCCGTTCATCCAGGGCAACCTCGACGATCGCAAACTCTGGGGCCGGGATCATCATCCCTACGCCTTCACAAGTTGGCTCGCAGGCGGCGGCGTCAAAGCCGGCCTGTCTTACGGGGAGACCGATGACCTCGGCATGAATGTTGTTCGCGACCCAGTGCATGTGCACGATTTCCAAGCGACGATTCTCCACCTGCTCGGCATCGATCACGAGCGACTCACCTACCGGTTTCAAGGGCGCGACTTCCGGTTGACGGACGTTCACGGAAAGGTGGTCAACGAGCTGATCGCGTAGTCCAGGGTGATGGGTTACACTATTCAGCATGGGTGAAGGGGTTTATTTGGCGAGGGGTTTACGGCTCGCCGGGGCGTCCGCATTGGGCAGGCGAAAACTCCCGTCTTGCCCCGCAAGGCAGCACGCGGCACCGTGATCGGATGAAAACCGCCAGCGTTCAGCAGTTGCCGCAGCAATGGGCGGAAATCCTGCGCTGGGTCGCCGCCGGGGAGGAGGTGCAGGTGACGGAACAGAACAAGGTCGTGGCCCGAGTCGTGCCGGCCATGCCGGTGCCACAACCGGATTTCCTGGCGCGGGCCAAGGCCGTCTGGGGCGATCAACCGCCGGGCAAATCGCTCAGTGAGGTCCTCGCAGAGGCTCGCGGAGGCGAGTCGTGACCTATCTGGACACGGGCTGTTTCGTCAAACTCGATTACCCGGAACCGGACAGCGCGAAAGTCATTGCGCTCATTCGAGGTAGGCCGGTGGGTTACACACCGCTGCACGAACTGGAGTTTGTGAATGCGCTGCAACTGAAAGTGTTCTTCACGATAAAGGGACAGGTACGAATGGCACTTAGTTAAGGAAATGGCAGGATATTATTGGGCTTTTGGCTTGGTTTTGGCCGAATAAGGATCACCGGCGAGTTTATCGGGATTTTGAAATCCTTAAAATCACTGAGGAATTCGCCGATGTGCTCGACGCCCCTGACGGAAGACAATTATCGTAAACAGTTGACCACGTGTTAGATGCACCTTAACTAAGTGCCATTCGGGACAGGTACTTTGTTTCCCTTTGTTTCCCAACACGGGCACGCAGCGCTATTTCCGAGTAGACTGTGCTTGCCTTGAGAATTGAATTTGTCGCCACCGACTATTGATGAATGAGAACCACGGATAAACGCCGATAGACGCAGATTCCATGCCCTTTCTATCCGCGTCAATCCGTGTTCATCCGCGGTTCTCCTCTCCTTATCCGCGGATTTGCGATAAAGGGACAGGTACTTTGTTTACCAACGACTGCCACTTCCTCTCCGCCGCCTCCCACTTCGGCTTGAAGGGGATCAACGTCATACCGTCCTGAGGATCGCGTCGCGGCGGGTCAATTTCCCTGCTTCGGCCACTTCAGTTGCCGGTGAAGGAAATCAAATGTGCCCACGCCGTGAATGCTGTGCGGGCCGTCGAAGAACTCGATCTCCGTGCGATCACTCAGCCCCATTTTTACATAGTGCCGACGGGTCTTGGCGTATTCGTAGGCGACCCATTCGTCGGGTGCGACGCCGTCATCATGCCCGCGCTCGACCATGAACGGGCGCGGGAAGATCAGCCACGACATCTCCGCATAGTTAAAGGTGTTGCCGAGGTTCCACTCGGGCATGTCGTATTCGCTGTTGAATAAATAGCTGTAGCCCGATCGCGCCGAAGTGTTTTTCCAGATCCACTCGTTATAGTCGGCCGAACAGATGCTCAGGCAATAACGGTCCACCAGGACGGGCACACGCATTGCGGTCTTGCCTCCATAGCTCAGGCCGTAGAAGGCGATGCGTTCCGGGTCCACGTAATCCTGCGCGGCGAGCCAATCGGTGATGACCTCGTGTTGGCGGACGATAAACGACCACAGGGTCAGCCCGATCGGCTGGGCCTGATGCAACACCTGTCGGAACCGGGTTCTGCCGATATAGGGGTTCTGCGGTGCGAACGTGATGAACCCGCGCTCCGCGAGCCGCAAACCGTACTGATGATAGTAGGGGCTGTTGATGGCCGGGTCGGAAATGTCGGCAGGCCGCCCTTCAAGCCCATGCTGGCAGACTACGACCGGGCGTCGTTCGCCGGGCTTCACATTCACAGGGACGCACAGGATGCCATGGGCGAAAACGTCCGGGTGCACCGCGAGCACAACCTCGTACCGCCGCACGCCGTTCGTTTCGCCGAGGAGGCGCGTGCGCGGGCTGGGGGGTAGCGATGCCGGCGGGATGACACCGATAATCTCGCGGCGAAAATGATCGCGATAGCCAGCGGCGGATTGGGAGAAGCCAGCCAGAGTCTTGAAGTCCGCTTGCTTCCAAAACGTGCGCCGCGTCTCCGGCGATTCGCGCATCAACCATTGGGTGTCTTCGAGAATCTGCCGGTATTGGCGGAGCGTGCGGGCCCGGGCGTCCGGCAGGGATCCGGTCCGTGCGGGAGCGATGCCCGACGGCAACTCTGCACCGGGATGGGTGCCCGTTAGTGAAAAAAGAAAACGGCTGACGTATGCCGCGAATGTGTCCGGCGAGCTCTGGCCGTGACCCATAGGGACGGAACCGGAGATTTTCTGCAACCGCTCGAATTCGCGCGTCGTCGCATTCTCGTCCGGGCGCCGAATCCGGCCGGGAGCACCCCCTCCGGCATCGGTATGGGTCACGTCCGGGTAGCGGCCAGTCTCCAACCACAGCCAACGTGGCGCAATGAGGGAACCGATCTCGGCGTCGCCGAATTCGCGCAACAGCCCAAAGATATTGCGATAGATCGGTTCCTCCCAGAGACGTTCACGCGGTCCGAAGTAACCGCTCACATAGGTCGAGGCAAATCGGGTGTCACAGGCCGCCGCATAGTAGGCCAGCAGGCCGCCCTCTCCATGGCCAATAATGCCCAACCACGGGCCGTTCGTCGCCGACCGCGGCTGCGCAGCGAGCTGTTCGTCAATGTTTCTGGCGCCCGTCCCGGGCCGGCGTGTCTGTTCGAGCCAGTCCGCGGCGGCAAAAACCTTTTGCAGCTCATAGGCAATCGGTGTGCGCCCCATCTCCCAACCGGCGCGCCAAAGCGTCTCGCGCTGGCTGTGCTTCATGGGACGGTAATCGGGGTTGCCACCAAAGGTGTCACTGCGATCAATCAGGGAGGGCACCAAAACCCGGCACCCATGTTCCGCGGCGAGTCGTGCGAACTGTTCAGCCGGGAGCAGTCCTGGAGCAAGACCGACGAGTTGCTCGGGCGTCCAATCGCAGTCGGGCAACGCAATGACGTCGCCTTTCGCTTCACCGTCCGGCTGAAGCAGCAGTCCCTCGCCTTCGACCCCGCGGAAAACATTCCACGCGACCGCAAAGACCCGGTAGCCCGCCCCACGCGCCACCTCGACCGAGCCGGGCGTCCCCTTTCCACCGATTGGCGCGATGTGACGAAGCGTCACCGGCTCGCGCGCGTCGATTAGCCCGAGCCTCTTACGCAGAAGCACGCGGTTGGTATCAAATCGATGGACGAACCCATGAGGGTCCAGCGGGCCGACGTCGGTCCTCCAGAAACGCGCGCGATCCGTTGCCACCTGCGCCGTCTCCCGCTCGATATACCGGCTGATTCCGTCAACCATGTCCGCGGCAAAATCGTTGGAGCCCGTCAGGGGGGTGGTGCCCGGCAGCGGTTGCGCAGAGGTGCCGAGGCAGGCGAAAGTCCAGAGGAGGAGGGCGACGTCGCGAGGGTTCATCCCGGGAAGATGCACCCAGCAGGGTCCGCAAGGAAAGCTTGCTTTCACATCCCGACGGCAAAATGAGATCGTCTCAATCGAGAAAGCCAAAGAGGGGTCAAGAAGCCGGACTCGCTCCAGCCACCGGGATCCCCCAAGACTTGCAGCCGCTCGGCCTGACCCGACGCGAAGCCGATGTCCTCTTCTGACTGATCCAGGGAAAAGGAACTTTCGACATCGGCACGCTGCTCAATCTCAGCTCTGCCACGGTCAAGAAACACCTAGAACACATCTTTCAGAAACTCGGAGTTGAGAACCGGACATCGGCAATCATGTCCGCCCTGCAACAATTGTCTGGGAACTGAGTAGCCCGGGGGAGGTTCCGTGGATAACTTGCAGCGCCGAGAGCGGATCCCGCTTGAGCGCCGATCGGCACTTCGGTTATTTCAACGTGTGCTTCTGCGCCCACTCGCGTGCCTCCAGTTTCTGTTGCTGCTGCCAATGCTGATCTCCTCCGGGTGTCAGTCGCAAAAGCCGGACCAGACATCATCGCGACCCGCCCAAGCGCCGTCGAACGAACCGCCCCTCACCCCCGCGCTCCACGTTCCCGAGATCCGCACCGTTCCCAGCGGCCCCCTCCCCGTTCCCGAGCGGGTGCCGGCAATACCGATGCCTCTCGTGCCGGCACTCCCGGTCGCGCCGCTCCCGGTCCCTCTGCCGAGTTCCCCAACCAACTCCCTGCTGCGGTTCCCCTCCCGCGACGCCCTGACACCTCCTGAGCCAGACCGATTCCCGGGGAGTTCCTGGCAATCATTGAATCGATGGCTCATCACCCGCCAGTGGCCGGCCGCTCAGGTTTCAACTCTGGCGCAAACTTCACGCGTTAACCTGACAACCCCGACGGGAGCCTGGACCCTGCAACTCGGGTCTCAGCGTGCGTTCTGGAATGGAACGTTGATCCAACTTGGCTTTGAGCCCCGCGCGATCCTACACGACGTGCTCGTGCATTCGCTCGACCTTGAAAAACACCTGGCCCCCCTCGCCGCCACCGGCGCGGTCGCCTGGACCGGTTCGCGAATCATCGTGCTGGATCCGGGCCACGGAGGCGCACAACCTGGCTCACGATCGATCACGGGTAATCAGTTTGAGAAGGATTTGACCCTAGATTGGGCATTGCGCCTCCGGGCGCTGTTGCAAGCCCAGGGCTGGGATGTGCACCTCACCCGCACCAACGATTTCTATATGTCGCTGGCGGAGCGGGTGGATTTCTCAGAACACAGCGGGGCCGGCCTGTTCATCAGCCTCCATTTTAATTCATCATTCCCCAATCAAGAGGCTCAAGGCATTGAAACCTACACCACCACTCCGCAGGGTATGAATTCTCACCTGACCCGCGAATACGCCGATGACCCCAAGCGCCCGTATCCAAACAATCGCCACGATGAAGCCAGTTTTTCTCACGCGGTCCGTATCCATCAGTCGCTGATCACCCGCAGTGGAGCAACAGACCGCGGCGTGCGCCATGCACGATTCATGGACGTTCTACGGTGGCAAAACCGACCCGCTTTGCTCGTGGAAGGCGGATTCCTTTCCAACCCTGCCGAAGCCCTAAAGCTCACCGCGCCGGCTTATCGGCAGAAACTGGCCGCGGCAATCGCCGAGGCCCTCCGCTGATCCCCCAGGCCTCATATCCGTCGTATTCAAAGGAGCCCCCTTCTGTTTCACTCTCCGTGTCTCATGAACGCTGGTCAGACTTTCCTCGCCGACAAACCCGTCCTCGTAACCGGTGGTGCCGGTTTCATCGGCGCCCATCTCGTTGAACGACTCCTGAAAGACGGCCACGCCGTTGTCGTGATCGATGACCTCTCGACCGGGTCGATCGACAACCTTAAGGCGGTCGCCCGCCATCCCCGTCTGCACTTCATCCAAAGCCAGATATCATCGTACCGTGCATTGGACGAGCTCGTGGCAAGTGCCTCGTATGTCTTCCACCTCGCCGCGGCGGTCGGCGTGGAACTGGTGCTCAAATCATCGGTTCACACGATTACGAACAATCTAAATGAAACGCAGGCGGTCTTCGCCGCCGCCCTGCCACATCGCACGCCGGTAATGCTCGCATCAACCTCCGAGGTCTACGGCCGCAGCCCCAAGGCAACCTTCTCCGAAACGGATGATCTTGTCATCGGGCCGCCTCAGATCGGTCGATGGAGCTACGCTTGCTCCAAGCTGCTCGATGAATTCCTCGGCCTCGCTCATCATCGCGAAGACGCCCTGCCGACAACCATCGTCCGCCTTTTTAACACGGTCGGCCCACGGCAGTCCGGACGCTACGGGATGGTGCTCCCCCGATTTATCGATGCGGCCCGCCGCGGTCTCCCTCTGCGGGTGTACGGTCATGGGCGGCAGACTCGCTGCTTCTGCCATGTGTCGGACACCGTGGAAGCGATGGTTCGCCTGAAGAATTCACCCGAGGCGGTGGGCGAAGTTTTCAATGTGGGCAATCCGGAGATCACCAGCATCGCCGCTCTTGCCCGTGCGGTGATTGAATTGCTCGGATCGCAGTCGACGATCGAGCCGGTTGAATATAGCGAGGTCTTTCAATCCGGGTTTGAAGATATGCAGCACCGTCAACCGGATATCTCAAAATTGGAGCGCGCGACGGGATTTCAACCGCAGATTCCGCTCTGTGAAATCATCCGCCGCACGGCCGAATCCATGCCACCGCTGGAATGAAGAACAATCGTGATGAAGGAATTCTCCAAGGACGCAGCACCGAGCACCCTTTCCTTGGGGGAGAGGACCGGGGTGAGGGCGAGCGTCGAATCCATTCTCGGATCGCTCCGCTGTTCTCACTGCTTTGTATTATTATCGCTCTGATACAATTTGAAGGCGAAGCCGATTTGCTTTTGGTTGCTTACGCACTTGATGAAGCAGCTTTAATTTCAAAAACAGAACTGCTGCTTGGAAACCGTGCGCATCGAATCCATCAATATAGTTTTTCGAACATTCCAAGGGTCACATGTTAAGGTGCGCCCCCCCTTGCCCATTACGGTGCCACCGCGCGATAAAACTTGTGGTTTAAGGCTGCGGCATTCGGATCGAGAATCTGCACCGTTAGATCGGTGCTGGTGTAATTGGTCAGCGAGCTCCAGTTCAGCAAATCGCTCGACGCTTCAATGCGGTTTTGCAAATTGCCACGGTTCCGGGGCGTGATCCGAAATTCGCCCGCTTGCAATTGGCCGCTCAACGTGGGTCCCGCTGTCAACGCGTTGCCGATCACATACGCGCCGACTTTCTGCCCCATGTCACCGCCGACCACGGATGAAAAGCGGTAGTGAAAACCCGCATAGAGCCGGCCTTCCAACGCCAGGGCGGGGTATTCCGAGAATTTGTGGAACGTGCGCGGTTTGCCCGGCAGAGTGGTTGATTCCATCGTGAAGGTAAAATCGTCGCCGAAGATTGCCGCCAGCGCGCCGCACATCGCGCCGCCCACGCAGCAATGTGCGCACGGGTATTCCGGATGCGGTGGCGTCGCGCGCAAAGGCAACCAGTCAACGTCGGGCGCGGTTGCAGCGTTGCCGTCGGTATCGGCGGCGCGGATGGCGGTCACGGGCCGCCAAAAATTGTAGGCATACTTGGCGTCAAAGATGGCATAGACGGCATCGTCCCCCGCCATGTGCATCAGCGCAAAGACGCGCGCCGTATCGACGATCGACAGGCCCTTGGCGGCAGCCACCTGTTTGGCCACGCTGTTCATCGTGTAACCGGGAACGTCGATGATGAAAAGGGCAATGTCCGTTTGTTCTGGGGTGCGAGTGGCGCTGTTGGTCGCGCCGAGACTTTTAATCTCGTTGAAATCGGTTGCCCACAAGCCGCTCGTCAATGCGGGGGGTGGGCCGGGCCGAAACTGTGAGGCGCTGTGGAGCGCCCACGGAGTGCCGTAGGCGGCTTGTTGTTGAACCGGCGTCGTGGGCCCTCCCGGCGTTGGCGACCATAAACCGACTCCTCCCGGGAAGGCATTGGAAACGGTTAAGGTCATACCGTCGGAGGCGCGCAGATTCCAGATTTGCATGGCTACCGACGCGCCGAGTGTGATGCCGTCGTTTTTGGCGGTCCCATCCGCCACCGCCGCCAGCGAGGTGGCCAGAGCCGCGTCGAGCGCCGCCTGACTGGTGGGATAATATCGCAAGAGAATGTCGTGCGCGGCCTGGGCGGCGGCGGCCTCGGGCGACGCGCCGGGCGCAGCCAGGTTCACCACGTATGGAGTGTACTTGCCGACCACGGCGTTGACGGCCTCAAATTGCGTTGCCGCAAAAGAACGCAAAAAGCGCAAATACTCGAGCGGAGGATTGATTTCAGCAGGGTAAAATATGACCGCCATTCTTCATTCAGGACCAGCCCGTCTTTCTTTGTGTTCTTTGAGTTCTCTCGCGGCCAACTTCGGCTTGCGGGTTGAAGGCCGTCGCGTAAACCAAGCGGACGCTTGAACTCCAACTCACCGGACGCCCTCCCTCACCCCGGCCCTCTCCCCCCAGGAGAGGGAGAATCACTCGCCGTTTGTTGGCGATGCCAGTCCGGTGGGTGCCTCAAGTCGGCTTTTCGGCGATCAATGCACAGCTGGCGACTGCAATTGTGATGAAGGAATTCCCCAATGACACAGCATCGACCTCTCCTCGGGGGAGGGCCGGGGTGAGGGCGGGTGAATCCATTCTCGTGGTTCATTCTCCCTTCATTCTTTCGGCTTGTACCAGACGCGATCTTTGGTTGGTTCGGCCGGGAACTTCACATTGTCGCGAAAGTGTTTCGCAAGGTTGAAGGATGTCACATGGCCATCCACGAATAACACCGGGGCAACGGCTTTCTTGGAGAAATCCTTGAGGCCACTCGTCGTTACAGGACCGCTGGGATAATGCCACGAGTGATAGTAGGAGGTGCCGTCATCATTCTGCCACGGAAGCGCCGGTAAGTCTTGCATCAGAACATGGCGCACGGGATCTGGGATCCAGCTCTCCGCTTTCTCCGCCAGACCTTTGTTGGGATCGGCCAGTGGAAATTGCGGGTCCGTTAGCGTCCAAGGGTTATTGTTGTACCGGTAACTCGTGCCGGTATCTTTAAAGACGCTTTTGGTGGCCGGAAGGTTAATCACTTTCGAAATGTCAGCCCCGCGGTCAGCCGGACATTCAAAGAGTTTGCCGCTTCCCGTATAGCGCCAAAGCGGCCGATTTGTCGCCGCGAGCATGTCCTTGCCGATTACAGTACGTCGGTCTGGATCACCTCCACCAAACTCGGAGGACCCACCCACCCAATCACTTACCCCGAGTGGCGGAAATTTCGTGTTATTGTCGACCTGATACAATTTGAAAGCGAGGCCGATTTGCCTCTGGTTATTGACGCACTTGATCAGCTTCGCCTGTCCCATGGCACTGCTGAGCGCGGGCAAAAGCATCGCGGCCAGAATGGCGATGATGGCGATCACCACGAGCAATTCGATGAGGGTAAACGCCTGTTGACCCGGTGCGTCGCCCGGCAACTCTTTCCCGCACCGTCCGGAGAATCGTTGTGTCTTCATAAAGGGTCCCAAAGGGTTCTGTTCACCTATATTCAGAAGCAAATCGTGTAAGACCATACGGGCATTTTAAGAAAATCGTTGTTTTTCCAACACGATGAAGAACGTGTCGGAGGACGATAGGGGTACATCCTCTTGAAAAGCCGAAGACTCCACGGATCGTTTCGATCGCGCCACGGGACCAAGTGTCGGTAGGAGCGCGGCTGTGTCTCGCTCGGAGCGAGATCAGCCGCAGCAAGGTTCCTTCGGTCCAGGCCCGAGAGGATCTCTGACCCAACTCCGCGCGGCTTAATTGCTGCGGCTGGTCTCCGACACAGCCGCGCTCCGGAGAAGCGGGCGTGCTGTTATTGTCTTGAAGGCACCTCATTTCCGTTCATTCGAACGCGTCGGTCTGGATAGATTAAGGCGCGCTTTTAGTGGGTGAATCAATCTCGGCAAGCGGCGGGGCTTCCCATACTCGCACATCACCGTCCTGTCCGGTTGAGTAAATTCGACGGCCATCCTTGGTGAAAGTAACGCCGGTGGCGTAGCCTCGATGGCCATAGAGCGTCCCTATTTCAATCCCTTCGGCCGTGTCCCAGAGTTTCAGCGTGAAATCGCTGCTGGCAGAAACCAGACGGGTGCCGTCGGGTGAAAAGGCGATGGAGGGTACATAGCCGGCATGACCGCGCAGCGTTTTGCTAGGGGTGAGTCCATCGTGGTGCACGCGCCATAACTGGATGATCAGACCGCCACAGCTTGCCAGCCACTTTCCGTCCCGCGAAAACTCCACTGTTGGCGTCGGTCCCAGTTGCGCCTGTTTTGTGGACAGCATGCGGCCACTCTTCCGATCCCACAGCGAAACAACGCCACCCTGATGGCCAAAGGCCAGCAGCCCTTCGGGCGAGTAGGCAATCGAGGACACTTCCTCTTCACAGCGGGCGAACGGACGCAATTGCATTGTCGCTAGTTCGCAGACCATGACGTTCGTGCGACTACCGAACATGATCTCCTGGTCGTCCGGCGAAAAACTGATTCCCTCGAGCAACCCTTGGTTTCCTTCGATCGGGATTGTGTTTGACCGTCCCGATCGGAGATCGAATAGGCCAAGGGTTGTCCGCGACGCCCAGGCGAGCCGATTGCCTTGCGCCTCGAACGTCAGACCGACGAACTCATTTGGCGACCCGGTCCGTATCGAGTGCAATAAAGTGCGATTAAGGCGATCCCAGATGTGAATCGTGCCTTCATTATCCGCCGAAGCCAACAGGCGCTCATCGGCTGACATCCGAAGCCACCAATTACGGGTTGAATTTCCAAGGAGAAAGTTCCTTCCCAGCACTTCCGGGACATCCCACACCTTCGCCGCACCGTTGGCGCTGCATGTGACGATCCATCCGCCATCCTCCGAGAAGGCCACACCGTAAACCGTATCATCATGTCCACCTAGCGTGGCCAGTTCGCGCTCAGTCTTGAAATCCCACAGCCTCGCAGTGCGGTCCATGCCGGCCGTGGCGACGAGCTTCCCGTTCAGCGAGAACGCCAGCGCGGTGACGCTCGATTGATGCCCCCGAAGCGCACCGACTCTCCGATTTGATTTCGCGTCAAATAGCCAGACGATGTTGCTCCATGCCACGGCCAAAAGCTCGCCGTCTGGCGAGAATTCATAGCCGCCCAGAAAGCCCTGATCCACCAAGGAGGAGGACGCGCCTGCAACCGGATCCCACATTTGAAGCACATTCGGTGGGTTCTCGAAGAACAACCGGCTGCCGGAAGGCGCGAACCGAACGAAAGGTTCGAAAGGCTCGCTCTTCCGTGGACCTGGAAGTGGCTTTGAGGTCGTGAGATCCCAGAGGCCGATCGCGCCATCAGCACAAGCAACTGCCAGGATTTTGCCGTCGCTCGAGAATTCGAGTTGAACAACGCGCGCGGAGTATTCAGCGAGTACCGGGCGTTCCGCGTTCGCCAGCAAGTCCCAAACGGACACCTGTTGTTTGTCACCGTCCTGGAAGCAAACGGCGAGCAAACGGCGATCCGGACTGATGGCTGAATATGTTACCAGCCCTCGCAAAGGGATGACCTGCCCTTTCTGAAAATCCGGCATTCGATACACCGTGAGCGTGTGATTGGTGTTATCCACCGCCAGGGCTGTCTTTTGATACGGGTGCCAAAACCAGCGGTCGAAGGCCGGGTGCGACGGCAACCGCAACTCCAATGGGGTCCAGTTGGTCATGTTCCAAGCCCGCAGTTCACTTCCGCTTCGCAGTTCGTTCCTCCTGGAGACGACGTTGTAAAGGGTATCCCCCACGCGCTCGAGTTTCGGGTTGGCGGGAACATCAACCCACCACGGCAGTCCGGCCAGAGTTTGCACCACCTCGCCTTGCCTCGTGGCTCGCCAAAGATAGCGCCACTCGAACCCACGCAGGTCAGCAGCTCCTGGTTTGGGGCAATGACGCATCAGCAGTTCGCGCGCATACCCGACAGCGCCATCCCGCACGGCCTGCGACGCTAGTTTCATATTGGCGGCATACTCGTTCCGCTCGGCTTTGGATCGCTCTTGCTCCGCTTCGGCTCGCGCGCGGTTGGTTCGCAGCACGGTGATGGGTGCACCAATTCCGAGGACGAGGACGAGCAGGACGCCAAGGAAGAGGCTGGTGGCCAGCGCCGGCTTGCGACGGCACCAGCGCCACGTTTTGTCTGCGACGCCTACGGGACGCGCCAGAATCGGTTCGCCGCGCAAAAAGCGCCCAAGTTCCTCCGCCAGTTCCCCGGCCGTAGCGTAGCGCCGGGCTTGCTCCTTTTGCAGGCACTTCAGGCAGATTGTTTCCAAATCCACCGGCACACTGGGATTCAGCACGCGAGGCGAAACCGGTTCGCTGTGCAACACCTGCTGCAACGTGTCCGTGACGCTTCCGGCCGCGAACGGCGCCCGGGCGGTGAGCAGATGCTGAAGAATGGCGCCGAGCGAATAAACATCGCTACGCGGTCCCACGTGCCCACGTTTGCCGGACGCCTGCTCCGGCGGCATATAATTGGGTGAGCCGAGCACCTGGCCGCTGAGGGTCAGATCGGAGTTCGGAGTTCTGGCTTCAGCGGGTTTGGCGTCGGAACTTCCCCGCGCACTCGAACCATCGGAGGCCGCGCCGCCTGAAGGCGGGACTCCAAACCTCTTCGCCAGCCCGAAGTCGGTGATGTGCGGGGCATCGAACGAGTCCAGGAGCACGTTCGAGGGTTTGAGGTCGCGGTGCAGAATGCCGCGCTCGTGGGCGTATTGAATCGCCTCAGCAATCGTCTGGATGCAGGCCGCCGCGCGTCTCGGCGACATCGGCTTGTCCCTTACCGCCTCGGCCAGGTTCAGGCCATCGATGTAGTCCATCGAAAAGTATTGCCGACCCTCGTGTTCACCGATTTCGTGAATGGCGACAATGTTTGGATGCCGCAAACTGGCTGCGGCTTCCGCTTCCGCACGGAACCGTTGCACCGATTCACTCCCCGCAAAATGTCCGGCGAGGATCATTTTTACGGCAACGGTGCGATTCAAACTCAGTTGTCGCGCCTTATAGACCACACCCATCCCGCCGCGCGCGATCTCCTCCAACAGTTCAAAATCGCCGAAATAAAGGCGCATCGACAGTCGAGACTCACGTGTCGAATTTGGCCCATCCTCCATCGCCGCATCCAGCCCCAGCTGGAGCAGGCATTCGGGACACTGGCCCATCGGTGCGCCTTCCGGCAGCACCGCGCAACACGTGCCACATTTGCGGGTCGTGACCATGGTTCAGATTCGAAACGTGACCGTCCACCCGTATTCAGAAGCAAAACGTGCCCGAACATACAAAGAATCGAAGGCAGGCGAGGCACCTGCTCCAACTTCAGTCCCGCAGCGCGGCGAAGAGATGGCGGATTTCTTCGTCGATCTCCTCGGATCGGCTGACGGTGTGGGCGATTTCCGCGCGCAGAAGTTCGCCGTAGCGCCGCCGCAAGCGATGCACGGCCACCTGCACCGAACCGGCGGTCATACCCAATCGGGTCGCCACTTCCACATAGGATTCCGCGCTCTTCTCACCGGACAAAAACGTCCCCAGCGCCTCGAATAATTGTGCCTTGCCGGCGGCCGCACATTCCTCACGCAGACGGGTGAAGACCTGATCGAGCAAGGTCAGCGCCCATTGTCGTTCGTATATTTTTTCGATAGAAAGGTTCGGCAACGTATCGAGCAGGATCCGGTTTTCGAGCGTGGTGTCATCCCAGGAAACAAAGGCGTAAGGCTCCGGTAATAAATAAAGGTGGCAACCTAAGTCTCGAACTTAGGTTTGATAATATAGTTCCAGTCGCCATGAAATCTGTTCCGTTCCAGGTTTACGCGCTGCATCTCCTGATCTGAGACTTTCCTGCCGGTTGGATACTTTCGACGATCTAGGCGACACGTCACTGTAAGTCCTTTGGCCGTCGTTGTATTTGCGATTAGGTTGACGATGGTTTCGTAGTCCCGTAACGGCTCACCTCGCCAGTTGGACGAGATAAAGGAGAAGAGTCGATGCTCGATCTTGTTCCACTTGCTCGTGCCGGGTGGAAAGTGGCAGATGGACAGAGAAAGTCCTGTTTCATCCGCCAAAGTCTGGAGTTCCAATTTCCAGAGTCGGAGCCGGGATCCATTACTGCCTCCCCCATCGGCAGTGATGACAATCTGGTTAGCCTCCGAATAGATGTGTCGGCCTTCAAAGCGCCACCACCCACGGATGGAGGCTACCGCAAAGGCTCCGGTATCATGGTCGGTGCCCACGTTCACAAATCCTGCATTCTGTCCCAAGTCATAAATCCCGTAGGGATAAGCTCTCGGCACTTCTGGATTCGGGAAATCATGTCCGCTTACCTTGCGAGGTTGCTTGGCCCCAAGCCACTGCTGGCCTGCATTGTCGTAGTTGCCGATGAGTTCCTTCTTCTTGGTGTCCACGGAGATGACCGGCATTCCTGCCGCCAAAGTTCTCTTCACGCACAAGTTGATATGCCGGAACTGTGCGTCTCGGTCAGGATGATCTTCGCCTTCCTCGGTCTTGCGGTTGCTTTGCAGACTGTAGTTCTGTGTGTGGAGGATTTGGGCGACTTTGACATAGCTGATCGGATGTTTGGCTTGGGTTAGTTGCGCGGCCAAAGTCCGTGTGCTCTTGCAGATCCACCGTAGCGGAGATTCCGGATCACCACGGGTTCCGCCGTCAATCAAATGTTCCAGTGCGTCCAGGAGACCCGCATCGCTATCCGTGAGTCTTTTTCGGCCCGCGCCTGCTCGTCGTATATGACCTTCCGGAGGACAGCTCCCGTCCTGGATTTCCCGGATGCCCTTGGTGATCGCCTTACGCGACAAACCGCAAGCACGGCGTACTATTGACACACCGCCATACCCCAATCCGAGAGCCTCGTTCGCCGCCATGATACGCCGTGTTCGCTCATCAAGTAGTGGCCAGATCGCCTTGAACTTCGCCCTCAACTCTACATGATGATCCATGGCGGAGCATCATGGGCATACTGCTCACTACTTGCTACCTTTATTTATTACCGGAGCCTAATCGCCGCCGCGCTTGCTTGTGTTCGCCCGATCCCGATCGTTGGCCAGAAAATGTTTCACTCCGGCCAGGAGAAACGAGCGGAACTTGCCTTTCTCGCGGTCGACCTGGCCGAGGTAATTCTTTTCCAGGAACTGCTCGAAGAAACCCTGGGTCAAATCCTTCGCCGATTCATCGTCGTGGCCGGATCGCCGAATGAACACATAAAGCGGACGCCAATACGTCCGGCAAAGTTTTTCCAAAGCGTTGGCCCCGTGCAGAGAGTCCCCTTGATGCGCCGCCAGCACCACACTCCAATGGGTGGCCGCGAATAAAGCTCCTCCCGGAGCGACCGAATCGGAATGGGATTCGTGGCCTGCCATACCTTTGTCGTCCCTATGCCCATTCGCCAGAAGTGTCAAGCTCGCTTGGCCAGAAGTGCATTTTGGAGAAATGAGTTCTGAGCCCTCCGGTTCAGGGAGGGAGAATCATTCGCTGATAGAATTAGCCAAACTCCCTTGACGCCCTCGAAGGTTATGGGAACTTTCCCACATGACGACCGTCACGAAAGCGGACAAAAGCCGCTTAACCATTCGCGGACTGGTTAATGGCCAACAATACCTCGTGCGCGAACAGCCCGGTGGATGGTTCATCACGCCCGAGAAAAAGCATCGCGTCAAAAGAGCCGGCATGAGTGCGGACGCGTTTGCGAAGCTGTACCGTTCGCGAACGCCTTTGGACGCTGACACCGCCAAGGAAATTTCCGCCAACCTCGCCGCCACGGACAAGGCGTTATGAGAATCCTGATTGATACCTCGTTGCTAGTGGAAGGCGAGCGCCGCAACTTTGATTTGGGCAAATGGGTGGTCGGCGCCCGGCATGAAGTCTTTATCTGTGACGCCACCGTTGCGGAATACATCGCGGGCAAGCCGTTGAAGGACGCGGGCAAAGAGCACCGCTGGCAGAACTATTGGGACTCTTTTGTTTCGCTGATTACCTCGGTGCCACTCGATCATCAGGTCTGCGAAAAAGCCGGCGCACTTTTGGCGGACGCGCGGCGCGCGGGAAAAACGATACCGCTGGGCGATGGTTTGCACGCGGCCGTGGCCGATTTGGAGGACTTAACGGTTGCCACGGTGGATGTCGACCACTTCAGGGCACTCGGAGTCCGCGCCGTTAACCCACTTAAGTAGCTTAAAGACCCCTGAATTCATCGATGGGTTGTTACAGACGACCCCAGTTTAGGGTGAGAGAAAAGGACACAACATGGCTCAGGCAATCATGGATCCAGAACGGGTGCGGCAATTCGCCGAGGAACTTCACCGATTCAATTCCGATCTGCAAGGCCGCATGGGCTCCCTGCAGAGTCGCTTCTCCGCCTTGGGGGATACGTGGCAGGATCAGGAACACGAGAAATTCGCCGAAGAGTTCCGAACGATCATGAAGGCTCTGAAAAAATTCATCGACGTCTCGCAACAGCAGTCCCCCTACCTCCTGCGCAAGGCGCGCAAGATCGAGGAATACCTGAGCCAGCGCTAAGCAGCCCCCATGTCCGATCGGGCAGACATTACTTCCGTCGAGGCGATCGCCGCTTTCCGGGCGAGCCTCATCGTCTACCTGGCCAAAGCCCGGGCAACGATCGAGGAGGTTAGCGCGGACGTTCAGCGCACGAAAGTCTGGCTGCAGGCGGACCGACGCCTTCATTGGGAAGCAGAGTTGAAGCGCCGAACCCGGAACCTCGAGGCCGCCCGGCAAGAGCTTTTCAGCAGTGGCTTGTCCAACCAGGGTGGAACGAAAGGCTGGCATCAAATGGCGGTCCATCGCGCTGAACACGCGGTTCGTGAAGCGGCCGACATCTTGGAGCGGATCCGGAAGTGGAGTCGGCAGTTTGAAGACCGCGCTGATCCCCTGGTCAAACAAGTGGGCAAACTGCACACCATATTTGCGACCGAAATGCGGCGTGCCACCACGCAACTGGGTGAAACGCTCAAGACCCTGGAGGCGTACTCAGGAGGCTCGCCCGGCGTTGTCTCAGCGCCACCGGAACGACCGCCTTCCGCCGATCCTCCCTTGCAGTCCTCGGACGCCACCGCATCCTCATCCTCGGGCACCGCGCCGAGGTCATCGCCTTCGCCTGGCATGACTCCGCTTGACTCCGGATCCCCGTGACGCCATGAGCCTCAGTTCGACAAAAGCACGACTCGCGGCACTGACTCGCGACATCGAGCTGCGGTGGGATGAAACACGCACCTGTTGGAGGGATGCGAAGAGCGACCAATTTGACAAACATTATATGATCGAACTATCGGCAGAAGTGGCCCGCGCGGTGGAAGCCATTAATGCTCTGGACAGGCTGATAACCGAGGTGCGACATGACTGCGAATAGCATTCTGGGCGCTCGCGAAACGGTGGAAATGCTGGCCCGCCTAAGAGACACCGCCAGCCAGTTCGCCAGCCGGGAGGAAGCATTGCTCGAGAATGAGCGGAGGCTTCGCGGACGGGAAACGGCCGCCGCCGAATCGGCCGTTGCGCAGTTGAAGGCCAAGATCTCGACGCAACTTGGGGACGCGGAGTCCGGTTTTAACGGCGCCCGGGATCGCCGGCACGCGCTGTTCGCCGCCCGTTGCGCGAGAATCGGTTCCGCCCAAAAAAACATCCTTCTGCAGGTTCAGCTTGCGGCGGATCAGATCACGGGCCGCGGAAAATTCACCCTGCAGAAGGGGCTGCTGGATGCCGAGCGACGGCGTGATTCCAACCTGGCGGCCCTGCAATCGTCTCAGATCGACTTCGATGCCAACCAACTGCAAACGCAGACTGCCTTCGCGGAGATGGAGCGCGACGCGGCACGGCTCTTTCGGGCGTACATCGGTTGCAAGAGGATGCTTTCGCTGCCGGGGAAAGGAGCCGAAGCAATCGCCCCGACCGATCCGGATTTATTGCGGGATCAACTGTTCGATTTGAAGGAGCTGACGGGGGCCGCACTCGATCGCTTTCGTCGAAGCCCGGTGACCCAATTATTTCGCTGGCTGCCAATCTGGTTTGTGGCCTTGGTACTGCTCGGGTTATACGCTGGGGCTCCATTTATCCTCCAACAGATCGGTGGAGGTCGGGTTCCTCTGCCGGAAGCGCAACACGGGATCTTGATAACGCTCGGTCTGGTCGTGCTGCTCTACCTCTTCGGGCACTGGCGTTCGAAGCCATTCGCCAATCAGATCGCCGCGAATCTGCAACGGTTCCGACAGCTTGATCCCGTCTGCCAAGAATCCTCGAACCGCCGCTTCCAAGAGTTGAATCAACAACTGAAGACCGAGCATGGCCGGACGGTGCGGGAACTCAATGAAGCGTGGTGGCAGGCGGAACGAGAAGCGGAAACGCAGAAGACCGCCAGCCACCGGTCAATCCATCAAAGGGTCGAGCGCGTTTTGGCAACGAACCAGAAGATCCACAACCGGCGTTTGTCCGCCCTCACCGCCGAATCTCAAGCCCATCTCGCGGCACTGAAGGACGTCGCCGAATCAACCCAGATCCAGACTTCCGCCCGGCATCAGATAACCCTGGAACAGCTCAACGCGAACCTTCAACGTCAGTGGCAGGATCTTAACGAGGCATGGAAACGGGATCTCGCCCCCATTTTCACTGGCATCGAATCCTCGACCGCAGCGGCCAACACGCTGGCACCGAACTGGAATCTGCCGGACGCAACTTCCGGAATCGCCCCCTCCCTCAGATCGGCCCGTTCGGTAAAATTTGCCACCCTTGAAATTGACTTGGGAAAGGTTGTGGGCCGTCATCCGGTCACTCCACCTCTCGCACTGCCGGAACCCAAGGCGATTTCCGCGTCGCTCTGCCTCACTTCCCCAGACCAGAGCGCCCTGCTGATCGAAACCGGCATGACGGGCGCACCCCAAGCCGTCGCAACGCTGAACAACATCGTTTTCCGCCTCCTTTCGACCACGCCAGCGGGCCGATTGAGTCTCACGCTCTTGGACCCGGGTGCCCTGGGTCAAAGTTTTTCCGGATTGATGCACCTCGCAGACTACGAGGATAGCAGCCTCCACAACCGGATCTGGACGCAACCGGCCCAAATCGAAGAGAAGCTCGCCGATATCAATGACCACATGGAGAAGGTCATTCAGATGTATCTCCGGAATGAATTCAAGACGATCGAGGAATACAATCGGCAGGCAGGAGCTCTGGCAGAAAAGTATCACCTGCTGGTGATCGCCGGATTCCCCGTTAACTTCACCGAGACCGCCGCACGGCGTCTGATCAGCATCGTCACGAGCGGGGGACGTTGCGGCGTGGTTACCCTGATTCAGTGGGATACACGGCAGGCAATGCCTCCGGGATTTGTCGCCGCGGCGCTCCGCGAGAAATGCGTGCGCATCGTGGCCACTGAACAGGGATTCGAACTCGCCGATGCGGCCGGCGCCGGTCTACGCCTCGTTCTCGACACCCCGCCGCCCGCAGACGTTGCCACGGAGTTGCTTCATCGGATTGGACGGGAAAGCCGCGGTTCGAATCGCGTCGAAGTCCCCTTTTCCGAGATCGCGCCGAAACCCACCGATCTCTGGACCGAAGAAACCACCGAGGAACTTCGCGTACCCGTCGGACGCACCCGTGCCACTCAATGGCAATACCTCACCCTCGGGAAAGGCACGCTCCAGCACGCTCTCATCGCCGGCAAGACCGGCTCCGGAAAATCCACGCTCTTCCATACGATCATCACCAACCTCGCGCTTCGATGCAGTCCCGAGCAGGTCGAGTTCTATCTCGTCGACTTCAAGAAGGGTGTCGAATTCAAGCCCTACGCGACGCATCACCTGCCCCATGCTCGCGTCATCGCCATCGAAAGCGATCGGGAGTTCGGTCTCAGCGTCCTGGAGCGCGTCGACGAGGAATTGCGACGTCGCGGCGACCTCTTCCGCAAACTCGGTGTCCAGGATCTGCCCGGCTATAAGAAGGCCAGCGGCGGGGCCGCCCTGCCCCGCTGCCTGCTGCTCATCGACGAATTTCAGGAATTCTTCGTCGAGGAGGATCGCACCGCCCAGAATGCCAGCGTTCTCCTCGACCGCATCGTGCGGCAGGGACGCGCTTTCGGGATCCATGTCCTGCTCGGATCCCAAACGCTCGGAGGTGCCTATACCCTCGCCCGAGCCACCCTCGGCCAAATGGTGATCCGCATCGCACTCCAGTGTAACGAAGCCGATTCCTATCTGATCATGGACGAGTCCAATGCCGCCCCTCGGCTGCTGACACGACCGGGTGAAGGTATCTACAACCCGATGGCCGGCGCCGTTGAAGGCAACAGCCCGTTCCAGGTCGCCTGGCTCTCGGAAGAGCAGCGCGAGTCGTATCTCGATCAGATTCGCACGATCGCCACTCAACGTCAAAGCGACCTTTCCAACACGGTCGTTTTCGAAGGCAACGTGCCGGCAAACATTGGTGAAAACCAACCGCTCCGCCACAAACTGGCTGCCGCCATTCTCCAGCCGACTTCCACTCCTCGAGTCTGGATGGGGGCTCCCAATTCCATCAAGGGTCCCACCGAGGTTGTCTTCCAGGGGCGCAGCCGCTGCAATCTCCTGGTCGTTGGCCAGCACGAAGAGGCGGCGATGGCTCTGCTATCCGGAGCCCTGATCTCGCTCGCCGCCCAGCATCCGCCGGGCACCGCCCGCTTCATTCTCTTCGACAATACCCCATCCGAATCGCCGCAACGCCAGACTCTCGAACGGATCACCCATACGCTGAAGCCCGATATGATTCTCGGCAGTCACGGAACGTTGGCAGCGACCCTGAACCGCCTCGCGGCGGAGTTGAAGCAACGCGGCGAGGAAAACGCGACCGGAACTCCGCCCATCACCTATCTCTTCATCAACGGCCTGCAAGAGTATACGGCACTGCGGCAGGACGACGATTTTAGCTTCACGATGTCGGGAGAGCCGACCGACGCCAAACCCTCGGCAGTGTTCCTAAACCTAGTCAATGAGGGCGCGGCGCAAGGAATTCACGTGATCACGCTCTGTGACACCTACAACAATGTCATTCGATTCCTTGGCCGAAAAGGACTGGCGGAGTTTGACCTGCGCGTGCTCTTCCAAATGAGCGCCAGTGATTCGTCGAGTCTCATCGATTCGCCCGATGCCAGCCTGCTGGGATTACACCGAGCGTTGCTTTATAATGACCGCGAGGGCCGAATAGAAAAGTTCCGACCGTATTCCCCTGCGCCATCCGAGTGGATGGACGCCGCCCTCCTCGATCTCGGCCGGCTCAGGAACGGATGAGATCTATCGCCCAATGAATATTCTCGGGGGAATTCGCGCCCATCGCCCCGCCGCCGGGGCATTTTCGGAACCGTTTAGGCAAACTTGCCCCTGGGCGGTGCGGCGCGCACGCTCGCGAGTGCGCGTGCGCTTCCGCTCCCGCCCAGGGGACCCGTTGTGATTTCACGAGCGAGCCAGTAGGATTGCCCGTTCTAGCCCGGGAGAGCTTGGAACCCGTTATTCCTGGCCCTCGTCGTCGTGGCGAGGAATGGTGATTTCAATGGTTCGATCGACACCGCTGGTGGGATGTTGGATGTTGACCCAGGCGCGGCGCTTGTCCTTGGGATCAAAGTACAGACCCGTGAATTCCGATCCGAGCGTTCCGTTGCTTGCCCAGCGCGCCAGGCCTTCGCCGGCGTCCAGAAGGTCCCCATCCTGATTTAGGTCATTGGCGAACCAGATGTCATTGTCCTGGCCGCCGGGACGATCTTCGACGATGTAGATGTTGCCGTCATGATCGATCGCCAGGTTGTCCGGACTCTTCAGCCCATTGTCGACCGCAAGGCCTGTCGCCAAGTCTATACTCTGGTTGTTCGCAAAGACGGAAATCGTCTGGCTCTTCAAGTCCAGGCGGTAAACCTCCGCGGTGGTGGTCGTCAGGGCAGTTTCAAGAAAAGTGGATTGGCCGGATTGGTTGAAGGATGGACCCGCGGAAGAACAATAGGCAGGCGGGATATTGAGAACTCGGCTGATTTTTCACAATGGCCACGCTTGAAAGTAAGCGCATGGCTTCTTGAAGCCATG